>JAYVNT010000457.1:0-3299 GCA_043758285.1 Flavobacterium sp. | reverse complement strand
CTTGAATTAACCTTTAAAAACTTTTTCTAAAGAAATACCTCTTTGTTTTGCAACAGTAACAGCACTTCTCATTTGTAATAAAGCATCAAAAGTTGCTTTTACCACGTTGTGAGGGTTTGATGAGCCTTGTGATTTTGATAATACATCATGAATACCAACTGACTCAAGAACTGAACGAACAGCTCCACCGGCAATTACTCCGGTACCATGAGATGCCGGCATCAAAAATACGGCAGCTCCACCAAATTTTCCTTTTTGTTCGTGAGGAACTGATTGTCCGCTCAAAGGAATTCTAACTAAGTTTTTCTTTGCATCTTCTACTGCTTTTGCAATAGCTTCAGAAACATCTTTAGATTTTCCTAATCCGTGACCAACTACTCCGTTTTCATCACCTACAACTACAATTGCAGAAAACCCGAAAGCTCTACCACCTTTTGTAACTTTGGTAACACGATTTACACTTACCAGACGATCTTTTAATTCAAGACCACTAGGTTTTACTAATTCTACATTTTTGTATTTAGACATAATATAATTAGAATTTAAGCCCAGCCGCTCTTGCGCCTTCTGCTAATGATTTAATACGACCGTGATATAAATAACCTCCTCTATCGAAAGTTACTGTGTCTATTCCGGCTTTTAAAGCTTTTTCAGCTACTAGTTTTCCAACCGCTGTTGCAACTTCTACACTAGTACCTTTAGTATCTACTCCTTTATCTTTTGATGAAGCAGCCAATAAAGTAACTCCATTCACATCATCAATTAGTTGTGTATAGATTTCTTTATTACTTCTGAATACAGATAATCTTGGTCTTGCAGCGGTTCCGCTTACAATCTTTCTGATTCTGTATTGTATCCTTTGTCTTCTTTCAGATTTTGTTAATGACATAACGCTATTTTTTAAGCTGATTTACCTGCTTTTCTTCTTAATACTTCACCAACAAACTTAACACCTTTTCCTTTGTAAGGTTCTGGTTTACGGAAAGCTCTGATTTTCGCAGCAACTTGTCCAACTAATTGTTTGTCGAAAGATGTTAACTTCACGATTGGGTTTTTACCTTTCTCAGAGATTGTTTCTAGTTTTACTTCTGGAGCAATTTCTAGAACAATATTATGAGAATACCCTAAAGCTAAATCTAATTTTTGACCTTGATTCGAAGCTCTGTAACCAACTCCAACCAATTCTAATTCTTTAGTAAACCCTTCAGATACACCAATAACCATATTATTGATTAATGATCTGTATAATCCGTGTTTTGCTCTGTTATCTTTACTATCAGATGGTCTTTCAACTGTTAATTGACCTTCTTCAACATTTACAGTTACGTCTGCGTAATTCTGTGTTAGTTGACCTAATTTTCCTTTAACTGTAATTACTGTATCACTAACTTCAACAGTAACACCAGCAGGAATCGAAATTGGATTTTTACCTATTCTTGACATTGTTTTTGTTTTTAATTAGTATACGTAGCAAATTACTTCTCCACCAACATTTAGTTGCTTAGCTTGTTTCCCAGTCATTAAACCTTTTGAAGTTGAAACAATAGCAATTCCTAATCCGTTAAGGATTCTAGGTATTTTTGTAGAACCAGCATACTTACGTAAACCTGGTTTACTAATTCTTTGAATATCTTTAATTACAGAGTCTTTAGTATCTTTATCATACTTAAGAGCAATTTTGATGGTTCCTTGAACAGAAGTGTCATCAAATTTGTAACTTAAAATATATCCTTGATCGAATAAAATTTTTGTGATTTCTTTTTTCAAATTAGATGCTGGAATCTCAACCACTTTGTGGTTTGCCATCACTGCATTTCTAACTCTCGTAAGATAATCGGCAATTGGATCTGTATACATTTGTATTAATTTGCGACTATGGTTTTCAAAAAGCACTCACTTAATGAACCTTTAATCAATTTATAATTTTTAATTATTACCAGCTAGCTTTTCTAACTCCTGGTATCAATCCTTGGTTAGCCATTTCTCGGAATGTAACACGAGAAAGACCGAATTGACGCATGTAACCTCTTGGTCTACCTGTTAATTTACAACGGTTGTGCAAACGAACTGGAGAAGCATTTTTAGGTAATTTTTGTAATCCTTCATAATCTTTAGCTTCTATTAAAGCTTTTCTTTTTCCAGCATATTTTGCTACCGTTTTCTCTCTCTTAACCTCTCGGGCTTTCATTGATTCTTTAGCCATGTCTTAATTCTTTTTAAAAGGTAAACCTAATTCTGCTAATAATGATTTTGCTTCTTTGTCTGTTGCTGCAGATGTTACAAAAGTAATATCCAAACCTGATATTTTATTTACTTTATCAATATCAATTTCTGGGAAAATGATTTGTTCAGTGACACCAAGGTTGTAATTACCTCTTCCATCAAAACCTGTAGCTTTGATACCGCTGAAATCTCTAACACGTGGTAAAGATGAAGTAATAAGTCTATCTAAAAACTCATACATTCTTTCTCCCCTAAGCGTTACTTTTGCACCAATTGGCATACCTTTTCTCAATTTGAATGAAGCAACGTCTTTCTTTGAGATTGTGGATACTGCTTTTTGTCCAGTAACTTTTGTCAACTCATCAACTGCATAGTCAACAAGTTTTTTATCTGATACCGCTGCTCCAACGCCACGGCTTAAAACGATTTTCTCCAATTTTGGAACTTCCATTACGTTTTTATAACCGAATTCTTCCTTAAGGGCAGCGATAACTCTGTCCTTATACTCTTGCTTAAGTCTAGGTGTATATGCCATAACTATGCTTTATTTGCTTTTTTTGAATCTTTTTTCGCTCCTCCTTTTGCTGTATCAGCAACGCTAACCAAAGAAAGGTTTGAGATGTGGATAGGAGCTTCTTTCTTAACAATTCCTCCTTGAGGGCTTTTTGCACTTGGTTTCGTATGTTTAGATACCATGTTTACACCTTCAACAATCGCTTTATTTTTTTCTCTGTACACACGTGTAATTTTACCTGTTAAACCTTTATGGTCTCCAGCAATAACTTTTACAGTGTCTCCAGATTTTACTTTTAACTTTATCATCTTACTATGAATTAAAGCACTTCAGGTGCTAATGATACAATTTTCATGAATTGTTTTTCACGAAGTTCTCTTGCAACTGGACCAAAAACACGCGTTCCTCTCATTTCTCCTGCAGCATTCAAAAGAACACATGCATTGTCATCGAAACGGATGTAAGAACCATCGGCTCTTCTCACTTCTTTTTTAGTACGTACAACAACTGCAGTTGATACAGATCCTTTTTTAACGTTACCGTTAGGTGTTGCATCTTTGAT
>JAYVNT010000456.1:0-10239 GCA_043758285.1 Flavobacterium sp. | reverse complement strand
GAAAACGCAAAAAAATGGATTGATAATAACTAAAAACTGAAATTATGAAATCAAAAAATCTACTTCTTGTTGCTGTATTATTTGCGGTGAACTGCTTTTCACAATCTACTAAAATTGAAGCCAAAGAAGGCATTCATTACATCACAAATGCTATTAATTACCCAATAACAGGCACCTATTTATATCAGGGAACCGAGCCAGTTGTTGAATTAAATGCTGGCGGTAGCGGCTTTTACCAGTCGCATGAACAGCCAAAAAGGGCCATGAATTGGGGAATAGAGTGTGACGAAACAGGAGCACCAAAATTCATAAAAGGATTTGATAATGCTGCATATACCCTTTGGTATAAATATACCACAAAATCAGATTTAGGTGATGATGACGATACGAATTGGAAAGCGGTCGAGTTTACAATACATTTTAATACTTTAAAAATGTTCATTCAAGGAGAACGAAGTAAAGATTACACCGAAACGGCGGGCAAATAAAAACCCTTTCAACCCTGACAGGGTTAGATATTTAAAAAACATCCAATTTCTGGAAAAATGCTACCCGTCAAACCACTTTGACGACCTCCCTGATGTTCAGGGGAAGAATCAAACCACTTTGACAACCTACCGAAAGTTCAGGGGAAGAATCAAACCACTTTGACGACCTCCCGAAAGTTGAGGGGAAGAATCAAACCAATATGACGACCTCCCGAAAGTCGCGGGAGCGAATCAAAGTGGTTTGACAGGGTGCTGTTTTTGAAAAAAAGATACTTTTAACAATATCTAAGCCCAACTCCTCGAAGTCGCTGACTTCATAATACAACACTAATATCAACAAAATATAAAAAGTCCCGATTCTATTAGTAGCATCGAGACTTTTTGTTATAAAATATAATCGGTATTGATAAAATTAGATTCTTTGCTATTCAATAACGCTTGCAGGATTTCATTATTATAGGCATTGTCTTTAGAAGCCACAAACGTTCGAATAGAGAACGAACGCAAGGCATCATGAATACTCAAGGTTCCCACTGCCGAGTCTTTTCTGCCCGTAAACGGATATACATCGGGACCACGCTGACACGAACTGTTTAAGTTCACCCGACAAACCAAATTTACCAAATTGTCAATAAGCGGGGCAATGGTTTTAATGTCTCTGCCAAACAAACTCACTTGTTGTCCATAATTAGATTCCGCCATATCGTTCAGCGGTTCTTGAATGTCTTTGAAAGTTATAATTGGAATAACTGGCCCGAATTGCTCTTCATGATACACTCGCATTGCTTTATTTATAGGATACAAAACCGCTGGAAAAATGTAGTTTTCATTGCGTTCGCCACCTTTAGCATTGATGACTTTAGCACCTTTCGCGGTAGCATCATCTAGTAGTTCCTGTATGTAAGCGGGTTTTTCTTTTTCGGGTAATGGGGTTAACAAAACGCCTTTCTCCCATGGATTTCCGAAAGGAAGCGCATCTACTTTTTCTGAAAATCTTCGGTTGAATTCCGTCGCAATCGACTCATGAACATAAAGGATTTTAAGTGCCGTACAACGTTGCCCATTAAAAGACAATGTTCCCATGATGCATTCCTGAATCGCCAAATCCAAATCGGCATCGGGCAGAATAATCGCCGGATTTTTAGCTTCCAAACCTAAAATTAAACGCAAACGGTTTTTATTAGGATGCAAATCCTGCAACGCAATCGCGGATTTACTGTTGCCAATCAAAGCCAAAATATCCACTTTCCCTGATTTCATAATTGGCGAAGCCACATCTCTTCCTCTTCCGTAAACAATATTGATAACGCCTTTTGGAAAACTGCTTCTAAACGCTTCGAGCAACGGCGAGATTAACAAAACGCCATGTTTTGCAGGTTTAAAAATCACCGTATTACCCATAATGATTGCTGGAATTAACAATGAAAAAGTTTCATTCAACGGATAATTATAAGGTCCAAGACACAACACAACTCCCAATGGTCCACGACGAACCATAGCATTTACACCTTGACTTTTCGTGAAACGTGCATTGTTTCGATCTAATTGTTTGTAATCTTCAATCGTGTCATAAATATATTCGACTGTTCGGTCAAATTCTTTCTCTGAATCGCCTAACGATTTTCCAATTTCCCACATCAAATATTTCACTACTTCACTACGAGTAGCTTTCATTTGGGTGACAAAATTTTCCATGCATTTGATTCGGTCAATGACTTTCATCGTTGGCCACAATCCTTGACCATTGTCATAAGCAGCAACAGCCGATTTAACAACTTCATCAGCGACTGCTTCTCCCATAGTTGGAATGGAACCTAATAATGTTGGTGCGTAGTTTTCGGTTGAAGAAATAGTAGAGTAAACTTCGGATGTTTCGCCTGCCCATTTTTTTAGTTGACCTTCAACTAAATACGTATCTTGGTGTAATAAATTCGTAATTTGAAATTCGACTGGAATAGTATTCATAAAAGTTGATTTTTTATAAAATTACTATTTCTTGTAAAACCATCGACAGTAAATTGGATAAAGAAATGAACGAAAACGTTGTAATGAAAAAAAAAATCAGGTTTGTGATTTGAATTTTCAAGTTCTGACGGTGAAAATTGAATTATACTCCTTGAAATTTAAAGTTTAGAACCTGAATTTTCGTGCTTTGAATTCGAAATTTCAAACAAAAAAGGTGAAATTTCATGCTTTGAGTCTGAATTTTCACCTTTTGAATCTCAATTTTGAGGATTTTGACCTGAAATTTAAATTACTGCGTTTTCTTTTTATAAGCCCCTCTTTTAAAACGTTCACTCAAATCATCATAAATGGGTTTTGCGGTTGGTACCCCTTTGCTATGCGCTTCTCTAACTTGACCATAGTATAACAAGGCGCTTTGTAACGCCTCTGAACCAGCCAACATCATAGTATCATCGGTGTCAGAATGTAGTTGCGCTGTTAAGTTTACAATAGGTTGCAATTGCGATACTACTTTTTCATCTTTTATAAATTCACTTCTATTCATGTAAGCAGGAACAAACTCTGGGTTAGTGTCAACATAAGTTTTGGTTTTTTGAACTGTAGCAACAGTTTTATTGCCTAGTTTAAAAAACGATTGACGCTCCTCTGCTGTTAAACCTTGCAAGTAAGGTGCTAGGGCTGTTTTGCACTCTTGTAGTTTTGTCATTACTTGATCAATGACCGCTTGTGGAATCTCGATGCTAATTTGGTTTTGTGTGCTCATTGTTTTTGGATTTATTGGTTATTGTATTTA
Organism: Flavobacterium sp.; assembly: GCA_043758285.1. GTDB lineage: Bacteria > Bacteroidota > Bacteroidia > Flavobacteriales > Flavobacteriaceae > Flavobacterium. Next base: position 6,993 of record JAYVNT010000456.1, on the reverse strand, counting down.
ATGGTTATTGTATTTAATGGTTATTGTATTTAGTGGTTATTGTTGAATTATTAACGTATGAAGGAACTTTTTTACGCTGTACAAGTTGTTAAAAATAAAAAGCTAACATTATTGAAAATTTATTTGGCGAGAAATTCACAACCACCTTTTACACCCTCTTTAAAGGTCAAATCACCACCAATTTCGTCATATAAGAAATAGTCTTCACTTAATATCTTTTTAAAATATTCGCCTAAATTGCTGGTAGCTGCAGCACCATAAATCCCACAATTTTTATTTATTTCAACACCCGAACTTTTTGCTGAAATATAATTATCATATTGGTCTTGATATTTAGCAGTACCAATTAAGACATTCCCATTATTATCCCTAGCAATAAACTCATAAAGAACATTATCTTTGTATATCAATTCTTTGTGATTATTCCATCCTATGTTGTCAATTTTCCATGTCCCAATACACATACTATTGTTGTCATAATTGCCGGTTGTTTTAAATTTTTCAAACTCATCATTAATATTAACATTTCCAATTATGAAACCATCAGAAAAATTCATACTAATATTCATTGATTTAACTGCTCCAAATGGACCCCAATAGTAGCCAGAACTAGTGTATAATTTATTTCTTTTCTTTTCTGTTCTGAACATTTTCCAATTACCATTCGCATAACCATCTTTATAGTTTGCTTGTAAAGTTACCGTACCTGTGTAATATGGGTTATCGGTTGCAAAGTCTAAATTTGTTATATTATAAGTCCACAATCCATTTTTTAATCCATTTGAGAAATTACCAGTTATAGTTTCATTATAACCTTTGTACACCCCTTTTCCAACGAAAATATATTTAAACATTCCATGCTTAACGTATTCATGAGTATTTTCATCTTCATAATAAGTATACTTAGCAGTACCGTCAGGAAGTATAGGTGATGTGAATTCTCCACTAAAGGTTTTTAAATTTTGGCAATAATTTATTTGTGAAATTGCTATTAATAAGAGTAAAATAATTTTTTTCATTTTGTTTGTTAATTTGATAATTCTATATAATTTATTATTGCACTTCCGTCATAAGTTTTTGTTGTCTTATCACTGAAATCATCATAAGTAATAATAAATTCAATTGAGGTGTTTTCAGGCAGATAAATAGGATGATAAAAGTCTCTATTATTCATTTGAATGCTAAACTGTTTTGTGATTAAATCTGTTTTAATAACACCATTTATATTTTTTATATAAACTTCTATTGGACAAAAAGCTAGTTCATTATTCCAACTACTCACAACTTTAAATTTTGTTGTTATGTCAGAAAAAACATTTTGTATTATCCAAGTTTTACCACTGGGTACAGTAAATTTTGCCGTTACATTTGTAAATTCAATAATGTTTGCTTTTCCATTAATGATTTGAGCTTTTGCAGATAATAGAAACATCAACAATGCAAAGTTTAATAAATGTTTTATGTTCATAATTTTTGTTTTTTCATTTTTATATCAACGTTTCAAAACCAGCTTTTCTTTTTTAATGGATTAAGTTTTTTTTCAAAAAAATCAGCATCAGCAACTGCGTTAAGTTGCCGCAATTTCATTAATCCAAACTCAACTTTTTCAATAATTGCATTCTTTAATGTTTTGTCAGGCTTTGTACTTGCCAAACTGATAAGTTGGTTTAGCTGATTTGAAATTTCGTTTACATCCGTTCCAAATGTCATTGTAGTTACTTGAGTTATTTTATCTTCAAGTTTTGCTTTATCTTCTCGATTTGCAGTATCGTCAAGAAGCTGACTATATAACCCGCCGAGTGTTTTTACACCTGTCGTCAATAAGCCGTCGCCTTTATTAATTACCGTTACATTTCCTCCACCCAAATCAATTTCTCCTTTTGGATATTCAACAGATGAATAACTTGAATCAATAGGAACTTTGCGTTTACCGTTATCAATTGCATGCTTAATTTCCTTTACCTCACTTTTTGAAAATCCATGTGCCTTAACTAATGAACCCACAACGTTGAACTCAATACCTGAATAACCTATTAAAGGTGTGTCAACGGAAACACCCGAAATATCCGAATAGGAAACGAATGTTTCTTCATCTTTCCAAAAACCTGGAAGTTTAACTTTTAGCCCATTATCATCAATTGTAATTGACGCAGGAAAAATTTTGTTTCCTTCTGAAAGTCTTGATGCTGTTATTTTTTTCATGGTGTATCAATAAAGTTTAACATCTAATATTTTGACTATTATTTTTATTTTGTTGTTCTTGTTGGCAAATAAGCATTTCTAGTATATACTTTTTCGCCATTTGTTATTTTATATTCTTTCCCATATTGGTCTTTTCCAATTTGTCCTTCTTTTCCTCTACTTTTTTGTTTACTTTTAATTACTGTTTCTGCTAATGCTGCTCCTGTTGCTTCCAAGCCGACTGCATCGCTCCAAATTTTCTGGAGTCCAGCTTCTTTTGATTCAAATGCTATTTCCTTTTTCTCTCCTCTAATGTTATAGTTGTACCATGTATTGTCTTTATTTACCAAGTGTCCTGTAATGCCATCTGCAAATTTGAAATGGATAATTTCGCTATTTGAATGAGTCCTTCTGTCTAGCATGTTTTTCTTGGTGACAGACTCACTTATAACTTTAGGATGTTTTTTTTGTGCAAAAACATTGATTGTTAATACTAAAACTAAAATTGTAATAATTGTTTTCATTTGTTTGTAAATTTGTAGTTGATTATCACAAAACTACCCTTTACCACAATCCAATTAAAAAGCAAATAAAGGCAAATAAAATTGGGATTGTTATTTCGCAAATTCTTACTATTTTAGTGCTATGGCAAGATTACTTCAAGAACCCAAAGAGGAGCATTTACACTATTTGCGTGAACTTATAACAAATAAGTTTTCTAGACCAATAATCAATACTACCGATTGTAAACTTTTAGAAGATGCAATTCAGGAAGCTATTAATCAACGATTGTCTATTGATACTATCTCAAGGTTGTTTGGTATCAAGAAAAGTAACTCATTGCCCTCTATTTTTACGCTTGATACTTGTTCAATTTATGTAGGTTATGCCAGTTGGGAAGAGTTAACAAAAAGCTATTCGGAGCAAAACGCATTATATCAGAAAGCAATTCTTTTTGAAGTTATTCAAAATACTAATTCACTAGAGGATTTGTTTTATAAACTCAATGCGTGTTCTAAAACCACTTTATTATATGAAACTGTCAACCAAATTATACTTTGTAAAGCGCAACAAAAAGATGTAGCGTTCTTCAAAAGACTGTTTGAATTGCAACTCATATTTGAATTTCAAGAGTCCCATAAATATGCTATTTATCATACCATACATTTGTTAGGCAGTTTGTGCGAACAGAATGATTGGCTTTCTGAAATTGCCATAACCTATTATCATAATTTGCCATACGCAGCCAATTATTTTGTAGAATGGTTAGTGGTTCCTGAAAAGCAGTATTATTTTCCTCTTTTAGAAAATTGTTATAAAAACAACAAATCAACTTCTGATTTTTATCACTTGATACATTGTACTTATTTTGCAGAAACCAACCAATGGGATTTGTTTTTGCCGCATTACCATAAAATAGTTGCTTTACCAAAAAATAATATGCTTGAAATGCGTTGGTTTGGCGTACAGCTATACTATGACAAACGATTTGAAAACAGTGTATATCAAGACAAATTAATTGCCAAAATAAAAAAGCATTCCTGTACTAATGCCAAAGATGCAGGCGATAGAGTGAGTAGTATTTTTATGATTTGTAATTATTTATTTGTCATTGGGGCATATGATGCTATTATAATTCTCTTTGAACAAAATGCAGTAAAATATTCAACAATCTTGGGGTATTGGGCGGAACTTAATTATAATCAATTGAAAGTCTATTATGCTTTCTCATTATCTAATTATAACAGAAAAGAAGAAGCTGTTATTATTTTCAAACAAATTAGACCTGACCGATTTGATTTGAATTTCAAACAAAAAATTACAGAAGTTTATAAATCTTTGCAAACCATTTTAAAATAGTAGCAGCAATCCTCCAATTGTTGCTAAACTAATTAACAGCCAATCTTTAGTATTTAATTTCTCCTTAAAAAGATAAAGTCCAACGGCTAAAACTACAAGTTCAAATAATAATCCAATAAGAATATTTAGACTTACAGGAAATTGAGTTAATGTAAAATTGCTCAACAAACTTCCTCCTGCTACCAGAAAACCCATAAGTAAACAAAGTAATAGATTTTTGCTATTTTGTTTTGGAGGTAATATTTTGTTTTCTTTAAAAAAAAGTAACCCAATGCAGGAAATAAATACACATAATTCAAGTATCACACTAAAATTAATTACACCAAACTTTTTAATTGGAATTAAATAAAAGACGAAAGATATTCCCCAAAAAATACTAAACAGTAAAATAAAAAGTACTTCTTTTGAAATTTTGAAGTTAACTAATTTCTCTTTTTGATGAAGAAACAAACCCAGAATTATCAATATAATTGAAGTGTATTTTGCAACACTTAACGCTTCGTTATAAATAACTAAAGAAGTTATAAATGAAATAACAGACGAAATCACAATTAATGGTGTAACAAAACTAAAACGCCCTTTTTGCAATGCTTCGGTATAAAAATAAAGTCCCCAAAAACTAAAAACACAAAGTGAGATACAAAATATCCAATCGTTAAAAGTTGGAATATGGGTTGTTCTATCATACTGAAAATAAAATTTAATAAGTAATAAGAAAAATAAAGTCGCAATAACTCGATAGAAAATATAATGATAATTTTTACCTCCACCTACTAATAATTTTTTCCAAACTATTCCAGAAATAAGGAAAAATAGAGAAGAAATAATTTTAATTAACACGGAAAGTTTGAAGTCGAGCATTTTGTTTTACGGCTATAACAGTTTTCTAGTATAGAATTTAAACGGTAATTATTTATTTTAAAACTCCTGCAATCTTCAACGCACATTTTTCGCCATCAATAGCCGCCGAAATAATACCTCCAGCAAATCCTGCACCTTCTCCACAAGGATACAATCCTTTTATTTGTGGATGTTCCAACGTTTCAATATCACGTGGAATTCTAACTGGTGACGAAGTTCTACTTTCTGGTGCATGAAGAATAGCATCGTTTGTCATATAACCACGAATTGCTTTTCCAAATTCGGTGAAACCTTCTCTTAGAATTTGCGTTAAAAATTCAGGAAACACCTGTCCCATTTCTACCGAAGTGGTTCCTGGAACATACGATGTTTTGGGAATATCACTCGAAATTTTATTTTGTGTAAAATCAACCATTCGTTGCGCGGGAACTTTTTGCGATTGTCCTGCTAAATGCCATGCTTTTTGTTCGATGCTTTTCTGGAATTCCATTCCGGCTAAAGCGCCAAATTTGGCAAATGGCTTGAAGTCATCCAATTTTAATTCAATAACAATCCCTGAATTAGCAGTGGCTTGATCACGTTTTGATGGTGACCAGCCATTGGTTACCACTTCGCCCGGACTTGTTGCACAAGGAGCAATTACACCACCCGGACACATACAGAAGGAATACATTCCGCGACCATTAACTTGTTTAACAATAGAATATGGCGCTGGTGGCAAATACTCACCACGATAATCACAACTGTATTGGATTTTATCAATTAATTCTTGTGGATGCTCAGCACGAACGCCAATTGCAAAAGGTTTAGCTTCTATTAAAATCTTTTTTCTGTCCAACAATTCAAAAATATCTCGAGCCGAATGACCCGTTGCTAAAATCAATTTGTTGGCTGAAATAGTATCGCCACTTTGAGTAATCACTCCTTGCATTTCATTGTTTTTAATAACAAAATCAATAACTCTGGTTTCAAACAAAACTTTTCCGCCACATTCAATAATTTTCTCTCGAATGTCTTGAATAATTTGAGGCAATTTATTGGTTCCAATATGTGGATGTGCTTCAACCAAAATATCAGACGTTGCTCCAAAACCAACTAACAGCTGCAGAATTCTGTCTACATCTCCACGTTTTTTTGAACGTGTATATAACTTTCCGTCTGAATAGGTTCCTGCTCCGCCTTCGCCAAAACAATAATTGGAATCTTCATTGACAATATGGTCAACATTGATAGCTTTTAAATCTCTACGACGACCACGTACCTCTTTGCCACGTTCTATAACTATTGGTTTCAACCCTAATTCTATTAATTGCAATGCTGCGAAAAGTCCAGCTGGACCAGCGCCAACAATGATTACTTCTTGTGAATTGGAAACGTTTTCGTAGTTAGGAAGATTTGTTTTTGGTTCAGTATATTTTTCATCAATTAAATAAACCGAAACTTTAAGATTGACCTTTATCGCTTTTTGACGCGCGTCTATTGAACGTTTTAGAATTACAACCTTGCTGACCAACTTATTCGAAACTCGAGACAATTTGGCTACATGTTCGTAAAGTAAATTTTCATTGGCAGCTATTTCAGGAGTTACTTGAAGTTGGAGTTCTTGAGGCATGAATGGATTTTTGACAAAAATAGGAAATTGAAGTGAATTGTTTATTTGTGTATTTGATTATTCGAACTACATCTTCAAAGGTGTAACTTTGTCAGAAAGTAAAAAGATACTCAACAAAGTTTAGCATAGATGAGACAAATAAAACTAATTTGGGATTTTCGTGGAGAAACTTCAGCAAAAACAGCTGAGCATCATGAAATTCATTTAAAAGAATACATCAACATTGAAAAATTGCCCTTAAACATAACCGGTTTTGAAGTGAAAAATGAGATTTATGCCATTGCTTTTATGGTTGTAACGGATGACAATATTATACAAGTTCGTGATGCTTTAAAACCGCATCGTGGTGAAGTTTATGAATAGTTTTAAGTAACAGTAATAGCAATCAAATTGTAGACTGAGACTGTTTACTTTAATTTGCTACATCACTAATAAATTTTATTCTCATTAGTCTAAGTTCTTCAATATCATAATCTCCA
>JAYVNT010000455.1:0-3308 GCA_043758285.1 Flavobacterium sp. | reverse complement strand
TTTGAACCTTATTATGAAACAACCATTTTAGGCGAAGCAACAGACCCTAATAAATTGTTTGACCTGCAAAGTGCTTTAGATGCTTTTCAGGTTTACACTCCAGAACAGGTACAAGAGTTTTCTGATAAAATAATTACCAATGTTCCAGTTGACCAACTGCATAGCATTTTAGATGCAGCAGCAGAAACTTTTAGAACAATTCTTACAGAAGAACAGCAAGACGATTTCAGAGCAAAATGTAAAACCTATGTTCGGTTATATGTTTTCCTTGCCCAGATAGTTCCATTTGTAAATCCATATTTGGAACGGCTTTATCTTTTCCTAAACCATTTGCAAAACAAATTGGGAAGACAACGGGAAGAAGATTTGGCACAAGGTATTTTGGATAATATTGATATGGAAAACCTTCGTTACCAATTAGAAGGCACAGTCAATATTGTTTTACAACAAGGTGATGAATTGCAACCAATACCAACAGATATGAGAGGCGGTGTAGCAGAGCCTGAAATGGAATATCTCTCAAACATAGTAAAGGCATTTAATGACAGGTTCGGCACAGCCTTCACCAATGAAGACAAAGTAAAGAAAATGACACAGGATTTAATGCAGGATGTAGCCAATGACCAAGAATTTGTCAACGCTTTCAAGCATTCAGATACACAGAACGCCAAAATCACTTTTGAAGATGTATTGAAACGAAAGCTGATAGACCATATTGAAACCAACTTTGAAGTTTTTAAAGAGTACAACGACAATAAAGAGTTCAGGGATTTCTTTGCAGGCACTATGTTTCAGATGATGCAAAGGGATTTTATGAAGTTTAATATCAATAAATAATCGCATCACAATGGCAAAGAATATAATTGTAGCTAACCCCGAGCAAGCCATACTCACCGAGTTATCCCAACTCATTGAGCAAAGCCAGCAACAGGTGGTTTCGCAAGCCAATAGCACCCTTACAATGCTTTTTTGGCATATTGGCAACCGCATCAATAAAGAAATACTGCAAAACAAACGGGCAGATTACGGAAAACGAATTGTGCCGACACTGTCTACACAATTGAGCTGGTCGCATTTTGTAACACTGTTACCAATCAAAAGCCAAGAGGCAAAACTGTATTATGCCCAAGCATCTGCAACCCAAATATTAGGTATAAGAGAACTACGCAAACAAATTAGCACCAAAACATTTGAACGAAGCAGTATAGCCAATTTGCAAAACACCAGTAACCATCCTGCCATACACAACACATTTAAAGACCCATACTTTTTAGATTTTTTAGGGCTGCAAAACACCTTTTTAGAAAAGGATTTGGAAGCTGCCATTTTACGGGAGTTAGAAGCTTTTATATTAGAATTGGGCAAAGGCTTTGCCTTTGTAGAACGCCAAAAACGAATGATAATAGATGGCGAAGATTTTCATTTAGACCTGCTTTTTTACCACCGAAATTTAAAACGATTGGTAGCCATAGAATTAAAGTTGGGCAAGTTTGAAGCCAAACATAAAGGGCAAATGGAATTGTATTTAAAATGGCTGGATAAGTACGAAAAGAAAGAAGGAGAGATGCCGCCAGTAGGTTTAATACTATGTGCCGAAAGCAGCAGAGAGCAAATTGAATTATTGGAAATGCACAAAGACGGAATAATGGTAGCCGAATACTGGACAGAACTGCCACCCAAAAAACAATTAGAAAAAAAGATACACAGCATTTTAATAGAAGCCAAAGAAAGGATAGAACGAAACAAATTACTGGAGTAACAGTAACCTTGTAAAGCGGCAAGCCATTTACAAACAAAATAAACTACGCTGAAAATTCAATTAGTTCAACAGTATAAACTATGAGAAAATAAATAGATGCAGTAAGCAAAAAAATATAAGATGATGCAGCAATCACTTCAACTAAATATCATTCCATTTACAGCCCCATTTCAAAAGGCTGAATTTGCCTTTTACAAAGAAAGGTTTGATGGTTCATATCCAATATTTAAAGGCGACTTAGAAGGATTGCTGGATGATAAGTTTACAGCTTTAGAATTAGTAGAGTTAGAAAAGCTATACACAGATTTTGAGCCAGCAAAAGAAGGTGCAATAGTGTTAGAAATTGATATGCTTGAAACACCACATTTTGCAAGTCATTATTATAGGCATTTAATCCGAAAACACTTTACTGGTATAGCAAACATTATGCACCAAAACTTTACCAGTGAAACGGAAGTGTGGTTTCTAAATTCAACATTGAGTAATCAGAAATACAATGTGTACAATCAGTTTACTTTAAAGGTGCAATATGCAAGAGTTACACAGGGGCATGAATTGGTTTTATCTTATGATGGCACTACAAAAGTGCTTACACAAAGTATTGCAACCATAAATAATTTTCAAACAGAATTTTACAATTGGATAAACTGCGAAGGTGTTTTGTACAGATGGAAATATTTCCCTCAACATTTAAAAGGCAAATACGATGTTTCTTACCCTGTGGTAAGCAACACATTAAAACCACATTTTGAAATTGCCTTTGATGTACCCGACCTTAAAAATCGTTATCCAAAATATTTCAAACCATTAAACAACTTTTACAAAGATTATCTTGATACGGATGCTTTTCGTAGCATCCTGCCAATTTCTCCAGATGGCTTTTACAAGCCTACAGAAACACAAGTAAGAGTAATAAACGCATCTTCAAATGATTTGCTTTATGCCAATGGTAAAACAGGAAAAGAACCTAAGAAAGATTTTAAATACAAAGGTCCTTACGCATTACCAACCTCACCAAGCAATTTTAAATTCTTCTTCATTTATCAGTCGTCCGACAAAGCAGGTGCAGTAACAGAATTGTACAGGTACTTTAATAGCGGCTTCAAACATGACCAGTTCCCATTTCCTAAAATGTTGGATTATATAAAGCTTCCATTTCAGTTAAATATTTCCAAAAACATAGAATTTGATAAAATAGAAAACGCAGTTAGCACAGTCCATAATGCTATTAAAAATGCGGGGGTCTTTAAATTTACCAACTTTCTCTAAACCTCCAAAAGAAATTTTTTAGCTATTATCTATTAGCTATAAATACCGGTTATAATTTTTTAAATACCCAAGCGCCGCTCAACTACCAAGCAACTCCTATTAACACCAAACTTTTAAGTAAAACCCTTACGATACATTTCAATCTCCTTGCTGTTTCCTTCGTACTTTGTTCGTCTCTACCTGCTTAGAACCCGCGCTGCATAAGGGTTGGTACCTCCAAAAGACGAACAAAGTACGAACAAATCCTCGCTCAACCCATAAAAACACCTATTTTTTGGAT
>JAYVNT010000454.1:0-3315 GCA_043758285.1 Flavobacterium sp. | reverse complement strand
TTTCGATAGCAATTGCCAATGCGGTTGCCATACCCGCAATTTGATGCACCGATTCGGTGCCGGCACGCCAGCCTTTTTCTTGTTCGCCACCAAAAAGCATTGGTTGTAAAACCAAACTTTTTCGAATATAAGCAAACCCAACTCCTTTTGGTCCATGAAATTTATGGGCACTCGCCACTACAAAATCAATAGGCAATTCATGTAAATCAAGTTCTGTTTTTCCAATAGATTGCACGGTATCACAATGAAACAACGCCTTGTTTTGACGACACATCGCTCCTATTCTATTGATATCATTGATAACGCCCGTTTCGTTATTAACGTGCATTAAGGAAACCAGCGTTTTGATGTCGTTAGAAAGTAAGCTCTCAAATTTATTATAATCTAAAGTTCCCTCTTGTGAAACATTTACGTAATCTACTTGTATGCCAAATTCGTCTTGCAACGCTTGCACCGTATATAATGTCGCATGATGTTCAACTCGGGAAGTGATAATTCGTTTTACGCCAAAATCTTTAACGGCACTTCTCAAAATCCAATTGGTAGCTTCGGTTGCTGTAGACGTAAAAATGATTTCGGGCGCATTGCAATGCAACAGTTTTGCAATCGTTTTTCTTGCCATTTCAATAACAGCTTTGGAACTGCGACCAATGCTGTGTGTTGACGACGGATTTCCATACTCTGACTGCATCACTTGTACCATTTCATCAATAACTTCTTGACGAATTGGAGTGGTAGCTGCGTTATCGAGGTATACTTTTTTCATGGTACAAATATAAAAAGTACAGTTCTTAATTAAATGATAAAAGGTAATTTTAATTGTATAAAAAACTTATTTTTGCTTAAAATTAAACTGCTACCAATGAAAAGAATACTAGGTGTTTTGATGCTGCTTTTGTTTATTACCGCGTGTAATGATGGAAAACTAACCGTTGATGTTATTGATTTTTCGGAAGTTCCCGCTCTAAAATGCAGTGCTAAAGATGTGATTTATAAAGTAAAAGATGCTGAAATGCTTTTTATTGAAATTCCGGCTACCACTTTTACAGCAGATCAAACCCCTGATGGCACGCCTATTGAAGTGCCATTATCAAGCACCGTAAAAGTTACGTATCGAAAATATGCAAGTGCCGCTTCTTTAAACAATGTTTGCCCAACAGTTCCTGATGCCACACCCAATTTAGTGGAAGAATGGAATGCTACATCGGGAACAATTCTTATCACAGCAACGACAATAAAAACTACTGATACAGCAACAGGTTTTACAAAAATTACGGGCTATAAATATTATATTGTATTTCAAAATATAACGTTCAACAAACCAGGTGGGGTTCAACAAACCTATACCACTTTTGTTTTCGGAAATTATTCAACAACTACCAGTCCGTTGGCTTTTGGATTTAATCATGTAGTTGATAAAAGCACGTGCACTGGCGATAATAGGATTTTTGATTTTAGCGGTAGCGAAGTTTTTACCTTAGATGTTGCTGATTATAATACGCTTTTTGCGAGTGCCGTTACTACCACACCGAGAACGGCCTTAATTAGTGCTGACAATAAATTGTCGTATCGATTGTATTCTAATGCTGTAACCAATGCCTATTTCTGTGCCTCGCCACCGCCATTAACACCTACACTAACGCAAGAATGGGATGCCGTCAATGGAATAGCAGCTACAAGCGGCATAATAGAAGTGACTACAACACAATTTCTCAGTGGTTTTCAACATACTATTCGTTTAAAAAACGTCACGTTGAAGAAAGGAAATAGTCAATTCAGTTTAGGAAATGATTACCTATTTGGAACATTGACAACCAATTAATTTACTAAAATAATCATGCCAACGGACCGTATTAGCTATCAAAAATCAGGATATTTCACTAAAATAATGGTTGATTATTTGGATGAAAAGCCCGAGTTGAAATCGCTTTACAATCGTTTCCCAACCCTTGCAAACTTTAAAGAACAAATCACCGAAAAGGCAGAAAACTATCCCCAACAAAACAGACAAGTTTTAGTTGCTGCCTTGCAAAATCAATACAAAGGTTTTCAGATTTTGGAAGCGACATCGAACAATATTTCGCTTTTAAATCAACCCAATACGTTTACCGTTACTACAGGTCATCAGTTGAATTTATTCACTGGTCCGTTATATTTTTTATATAAAATTGTTTCCACTATTAATCTTTGTACTGCGCTAAAAAAAAAATATCCCGAACATAATTTTGTTCCCATTTATTGGATGGCAACCGAGGATCACGACTTTGAAGAAATCAATTATTTCAATTTTAAAAATGCAAAGATCAAATGGAACGTAGCAAGTCATGGTCCAGTTGGTCGCCTTTCAACAGCAGAATTAGCTACTGTTTTAGAAGTTTTTGCATCCGAGTTAGGTATTGGTAAAAAGGCAACTTATTTAAAAGAACTTTTCGAAAACAGTTACCTAAAACACAATACGCTTTCCGATGCAACACGGTTTTTGGCAAACGAATTGTTTGGCGACAAAGGTTTAGTCATTCTTGATGGCGATGATGCTACTTTAAAACAATTATTTGTTCCGTTTATCAAAGCCGAATTACAACATAAAAAGTCATTTCAGAAAGTTGCTGAAACAAACGCTCGGTTAAAAAACGACTACGAAATCCAAGTAAACCCAAGAGAAATCAACTTGTTTTATATAGAAGATTCGCTTCGCGAACGCATACTTTTTGAAGACAATCAGTTTAAAATAAACAACACCAAACTCACTTTTACAGAGAAAGAATTTTTAGAATTGTTGGATAAAAATCCAAAAAAGTTTAGCCCAAATGTCATTCTTCGTCCTTTGTATGAAGAAGTTGTTTTACCAAATCTTTGTTACATTGGCGGCGGTGGAGAAATTGCCTATTGGTTGCAATTAAAAACTACTTTTGAAGCCAACAAAGTTACTTTTCCAATACTTTTAGTCCGAAATTCTGTTCTGTTAGCCACAGAAAAACAAGTTCAAAAAGCAGACAAATTACACCTTTCATGGGCAGATTTATTCAGCAATCAGCAAGCGTTATTTACCGAAAAAACCACAGCGTTTTCCAAATTCAATATCGATTTCTGTGAACAAAAAGCACATTTGAAACAGCAATTTGAAAAGCTGCTTGAAATTGCCAACCAAACTGATAAATCATTTATTGGCGCTGTCAATGCGCAACAAACCAAACAAATTAAAGGACTAGAAAACCTTGAAAAACGCTTACTCAAAGCAGAAAAAAGAATGCATTCCGAAAAGTTAGAACGCATTATCGAACTTCAAAACGAATTGTTTCCAAACCAAGGATTACA
>JAYVNT010000453.1:0-3325 GCA_043758285.1 Flavobacterium sp. | reverse complement strand
TTGGTTCGGTGGTATATTTTCAAGAAAGCATACATACTGTTTCTGACGTGCCAAAATTATTGGTTATTGATGGTCAGCAACGACTTACTACTATTTCGTTGCTTATTGCAGCTTTAGCAGAATTTGTGCGTGATAATAAAGTTGATATAGATACAAACTTCACTAAACTACAAAACTACTATCTACTCAACGCAGAAGAAGATAGCGAGCTTCGTTATAAATTATTACTTACACGCAGAGATAAAGACACACTTATAAATATCATTCAAGGAATTGTGCCAAGTGGCGATTATTCGCTTCGTGTTGCCGAAAATTTTAAATTTTTTAAAGAAAAAATCAGTATTGAAAATGCCGCTGAAATTTACAATGGTATTATGCGCTTGTTTATTGTGGATGTTGCATTGGAAAAAGATAAAGATAATCCGCAACTCATTTTTGTAAGTTTAAATAGCACAGGTCTCGACCTTTCGCAAGCCGACCTTATTCGTAATTACATTTTGATGGGGCAGGAAATAAAACTACAAACGGAACTATATGAAAAATATTGGTTTCCGATGGAGCAAAGTTATGGCAACGAATACACCGCATCATTTGATTGGTTTATGCGTGATTATTTATCTGTTAAAACAGGTGCAATTCCGAGAATAGACAGAGTACACGATGAATTTAAAAACTATGCACAAAACAATAAAGCACCTTCTAACATTACAGAGGTAGTTCAGGACATTCATAAGTTTTCAGGATATTATGTTAATATGGTATTACATAAAGAACCTGATGCAGACTTGCAAAAAGGCTTTAGAAATATTAGCCGACTAAAAGTTGATGTAAGTTACCCTTTCTTTTTACCTGTATATAATGATTATGCAACAGGTGTTATTACAAAGGAAGAGTTTAGCGAAATAATAAGTTTAGTAGAAAATTATGTTTTCCGCAGAGCCATTTGCGGTATTCCTACAAACAGTATGAATAAAACGTTTGCTACACTTTATAAATCTATTCAAAAAACAAATTATTTAGAAGGTGTTAAAGTTGCATTCCAATTAATGGATAGCTACAAACGTTACCCTACCGATGCTGAATTTGAAAAGGAGATAGTTGCCAAAGATGTTTACAATTTTCGTAACAGAAATTATTTGCTTAGTAGATTAGAAAATTTCAAGCGTAAAGAATTGGTAAATGTTGACGATTACACAATTGAACATATACTACCACAAAATCCCGACTTATCGAACGAATGGAAAACAATGCTTGGCGTAAAATGGAAAGAAGTTCAAGAACAATATCTTCACTCATTAGGTAATTTAACTCTAACTGGTTATAATTCGGAACTTAGCGACAGACCTTTCAACCAAAAGAAAACAATAGAAGGTGGATTTAACGATTCGCCAATTCGCTTAAATGAATTCCTAAGAAAAGTAGATGTTTGGAGCGAAGAGCAAATACAATTACGAGCCAAAGAATTAGCCGACAAAGCTCGGCAAATATGGTATGCGCCCAATTTATCTCAAGAAATTTTAGATAAGTATAAACCTGAAGAAAAAGAAACTAGCGTTTATACTCTTGAAAATTATGAGTACCTAAAGGGTGACATGCTGGAACTTTACCACACATTAAAGAAAAGAATATTAAACATAGATTCATCGGTAAAAGAGGAATACAAAAAACTCTATATTGCCTTTAAATCATCAACCAATTTTGTTGACATCGTTCCACAAAAAATACGTTTACGACTTTCTCTAAATATTGAATTCCCTGATATTATTGACCCAAAAGGATTATGTAAAGATATATCAGGTATTGGCAGATGGGGTAATGGAGATGTTGAAGTAGGTATATCTAACATTAACGAATTAAATGATGTAATGGAATTGATACAACAAGCGTTTGATAAACAACTGGAATATATATAAGGCTTGTAAAAAATGAAAAATCAAATAACAGAATTTGGAGATTTAATTAGGAGTAAGAAATTATTTCCTCTTGCTAAACACTTGTTAAATTTTTTATTTGTTGTAAGTATAAGTTCATTTCTATTTGAAAAATACTACTTTAAATATGAGCTTCTTGATATTACGGATTACAAAAAAATATACACGTTCTTAGTTAAAGGAAATTTTGCTGTACCACTAACTTTATTCTTTATTACGTGGATAATCACATATTCGATTTCTACCTACGCTTTTGTGTTTGCTAATATGGCACTGTCTAAGCGATTTAGAAAAAAGATAAATGAAATAGAAATTGAATTAGAAAAAAAGGCTGATAAAATAGATACTGCTGCTGAAATAACGCACGGCATTTCTTTTAAAGAAAAATATGGCAAAGACTGGGTAACATTTTTGATTGAAAAAATAAAAGCAAGTTATACATCTAAAGATTTAGAACGACTTTTAAAATACATGAGTAAAGTGAAGGTTGAAAAGGAAGATGAATTTGTGATTCTATTTAGAGGGCTTATTGCGGTTTCAATTTATGTTTGCGTTATTCCTTATTTCGGAGGGATTTTATATTGCTTACTATTACTATCATTTTTAACATACGTCTTTATTCTTGTTTCAATTTATCAATTGATGGAACTTACACCTGAAATTATCTTTAAAATTAGAACGCATTTTAACAAAGAAAATAAAACCACAAAATAAAACATCATAGATGTAAGAATATAAAAATTAAATTTATTATGACTGAACAAGAGTTAAATATATTACTGAAAGAATTATGCAGTCAACCTCAAGAACAGCAATGGTTGGAGTTTAAGCAAAACAAAGGCAGCGTTACCAACGAGGAAATAGGCGAGTACATTAGTGCTATGAGTAATGGAGCAACAATTTCCAATAAGCCTTTCGGGTATATGGTTTGGGGTGTACAAGATTTAACACATAAAATTGTCGGCACTAATTTTTCTTTTACAAATGCTAAACAAGGAAATCAAGATTTGGAGCTTTGGGTTAGAAATTTATTACACCCAAAAATTAATTTTGAAATATTTGAATTTGTATCTGACGGTAATAACATCACATTGCTTCGCATCCCTTCTGCTAAAGGAGAACCTACACATTTTCAAAAAAAACCATTCATCAGAATTGGTAGTAATAAAACCGACTTGCGTAATTTTCCTGATTACGTTAGAATTATTTATAACTCATTGGAAGATTGGAGTGCCAAAATAATTGATAAAGCGAGCATCAGTGATTTGGATAGCGAAGCGATAAAATTAGCTAAAGAAAAATTTAAAGAAAAAAGCACAAAAGCTTTGTACTACAATGAAATTGATAATTGGGACAACGCTACATTTTTAGACAAAGCAAAAATTACAATTAAT
>JAYVNT010000452.1:0-3337 GCA_043758285.1 Flavobacterium sp. | reverse complement strand
ACGATAATAAAATAATTGGCAATAAAAGAAACAGCATTTGCGAAATATAAAATAAACCCAATTGATTTTTATCAAATAGTTTATAATGTTTGGCTGTCGAAACATGACGACGTTTTTGGGTAAACCATTCTTTAAAAGATGCTTTTGGTTTAGAATACGTGAAGCTTTCTGGCAAATAGCAAACTGCTGTATTCTTTGCCTCTGCCGCTTGATTGACAAACAAATCATCATCGCCAGAGCGTATTTTCATGTGGTCTATAAAACCACGAACTTTGAAGAATTCCTCCCGTTTGTATGCCAAATTTCGACCAATTCCCATATAGGGTTTTCCTAATTTTGCCCAAGAAAAGTATTGTGTTGCAGTCAATAAAGTTTCAAAACGGATGATTTTATTCAGAAATGAATTAGCGATTTTTTCATAGGCACCATACCCTAAAACAATTGTTTTTTCAGCTGTAAATTGAGAACTCATAGTTGCAATCCAATCCTTGGAAGAAGGAACACAATCGGCATCGGTGAATAATAAATATTCGTATTTTGCGGCTTTAATTCCCAGTGTCAACGCATATTTTTTGTTGCCCCAAAAAGCTTCATTGTTTTCAACTTTAACCAATTTGATGTTGGTATGTAGTTTTTCAAATTCTTCAAAAATCTCTAAAGTGTTGTCGCTTGAAGCATCATCAATAAGCACAATTTCAAATTGCGGAAAATTTTGTTCAAGAAGTAATGGAATTAAAGTTCTAACATTTTCTTCCTCATTTTTTGCACAAACAATGATAGATATTGGAATTCTTTTAGGTGTTCCTGTTTGTGGTTTAGCAAACGCGAGTTTTCCAAAAACAACAATGTAATAGAGGAATTGAACAACAACAACAGCAATAAATAAACAGAAAACAGTTAATAACATAGTGCTTTTTCGACTTTAAAAAGGTGAGCAAATGTAGTTATTCTTAAAGCAATACACAACTGAATTTTAACATTTTACTATCGGTTGTTTCTCATTTCTTTGGCTACTTCAATAGATTGATAATCCTTCGATTTTTCTAGGTTTGAAATAATATTTTGGTAGTTTTTATCATCTCTGTTTTGCGATAATTTTTTCATTGCTTCAATAGCAGTGATTTCAATTTCGAAGGAAACAATTCCTCTGGCTTGATGCATCGTTTTCTTTGATAAATCTTCCACTCGAATTGGTTTATCGGATTTTACTTCGTATTTATTGACTAACCTTTTCAACGCTTCAGTGGTTTCTTCAAGAGAATGAAGCTGCACTTTTCCGTAAACGTGAACCGCAAGATAATTCCATGTAGGAACATTTTCATGATCGTACCACGAAGACGAAATATAAGTATGTGCTCCAGAAAAAATAGCTAAAACGTCATTATTAGATTGAAAACTTTCGGCTTGTGGATTTTCTCTTGAAACGTGCCCAACTAAAATTTGTTTCCCGTTTTTCTCCTCTAAAAGCAATGGAATATGAGTTGCCCATAACTTTCCGTCTGTTTGATTAACCAAAATTCCAAATCCATTTTGATGAATGAAGTTTTGAATATCTTCTTGGTTTTCGTTTTTATAAAGGTCAGGAATGTACATTTTGAATTACGAATTACGATTAAAAAACTGCAGACTAATCCCGAAGCTTCGGGACTGAATACTAAACACTATTTTCATATCACATTTACTTCCGCTTCAATTGCAATTCCAAATTGTTTAAAAATGGTTGCTTGAATATCTTTGGAAACATTTAAAATTTCTTGTCCAGTTGCATTACCATAATTCACTAAAACCAACGCTTGGTTTTTATGAATTCCAGCATCACCAAAGCGTTTTCCTTTAAACCCAGCTTTTTCAATCAGCCAACCAGCGGGAACTTTTACTTCGGTTTTCGAAATTACATAATGTGGCATTTCAGGATGCAAAGCATGTGCTTTCTCGAATTCTTCTTTTGATATAATTGGGTTTTTGAAAAAACTTCCGCTGTTTCCCAATTCTTTCGGATCCGGTAACTTACTTTGTCGAATGGCAATTACTGCCTTGGAAATAGCTGCCAAAGTTGGAGTGACGATGTTTTTCTTTTCCAATTCCTTAGTAATGTCACCGTAGGAAATATTGATTTTATGGTTGTGTTTCGTTAGTTTAAAAACTACAGAAGTTATGATAAATTGGTCTTTGGTTTCGTGCTTGAAAATACTTTCTCGATACCCAAAATGACAATCTTCGTTTGTGAAGGTTTTACTTTCTTGGGTTTCGATATTAATTGCATTGCAGGAAATAAATGTGTCTTTTATTTCTGTTCCATAAGCACCAATATTCTGTACAGGAGTTGTACCAACATTTCCCGGAATGAGTGACATATTTTCCAATCCACCAAAGTTTTGGTCGATTGTCCAAAGCACGAATTCGTGCCAATTTTCTCCAGCCATACTTTCAACCCAAACAAAGTCAACATCTTCATTAATGACTTTTTTTCCCTTCAAATCAATATGAATAACCAAAGCATCAATATCTTGTGTCAGCAACATATTACTTCCGCCACCAAGAATGAGTTTTGGTTCTGATTTGTTTTCTTGTAAAACGGTTTTTAAATCATCGACAGTATGAACAGCAACAAACTTTTTGGCTCTGGCTTCGATACCAAAGGTGTTGTGTTTTTTTAAAGAATAGTTGTTTTGAATAGTCATGCTCACAAAAGTAAGACAAAGAATTTTTAAACGAACTTGTTAAAGTAGTTTTTTTGCCATTCGTGAAGCATAAATATGGGCATAAAATAAGGCAGAATTTTGGTGTTTCCTTTTCTGATTTCGGCAACTAATTTAGCTCCGTCAGTGTTTTCTAGGAATGGTAATTGAAAGATTTCACTTTTTGCAAAATTGTCTAATTCATCAACAAATTTTGGAAATTTCAACAAGTAACTTCCCCAAGGCGCACTCAACCCAATTTTTCTAAAATCAATAATTTCTTTTGGAAGCCTGTTTTCCATTGTAGTTTTTAGGATGAACTTTCCTTTTTTACCTGTAAACATCCATTTGTCATCTAACGTTCCTAAACCAGCAATCAGTCGTTGGTCTAGGAATGGTTCGCGGCATTCGATAGAGGTTCCCATAGTGCAACGGTCGTTTCTATCGAGTAACGAACACATATAGGTGTGTTGGTCAAAATACAACGCTTGTCTTCGTAAGTTTTTTGGATATAATTCTTGTGCTTCTTTTAAAATTTGATAACGATATTCATTTTCTGGTTTTTGTTTATTTCCATAAAATGTACTAATGTCATCTGGATACACATTGGAACCGTTGAATATCACTAAATCAGAATTGTTATTGATTTTTGAATAGCG
>JAYVNT010000451.1:0-3337 GCA_043758285.1 Flavobacterium sp. | reverse complement strand
TTTTTCTCTACTAAGTCTTTACTCAAAAGAAGCCCACATTTGATTGGTAATATTTTTCTCCAAATAGGATATTTTGTTATAAACTTTGGGTTAGCGACCTTGGTTATTAAAGTCTTAGATTGGGGTTCCAGGGAGCGTATTGGACTTTTCAATATTATTTCGGTACCCTTTTATATTCAGTTAATTGTCGGTGTACTTTGTATAGACTTGGTTAATTATTGGGCACATAGACTTTATCATACATGGGCATTTCTTTGGCGTTTACATAGAGTACATCATAGTGATACAAATATGGACAGTTCTACAACATACAGATTTCACCCATTAGATGCACTTTTAGATAATACAGTAGCAATCATTACAGCATTCATATTTGGACTTGAAGGAACAGTTCTTGTATTCTGGCTTATTGTTTATCTGCCGTTATTGGTACTACATCATACTGATTTGATAATGCCTAAATGGTTTGACAAAACAATTGGAAGAGTAATTGTATCACCCAATTTGCATAAAATTCATCATCACCAACAACAAATATTTACTGACTCTAATTATGGGTTACTATTTATTTTTTGGGACAAGCTATTTAAAACATTTAAAGAACTGCCGGTTGAAGAAATAAAATATGGTCTTGAAGAATTTGACAAACCAGAAAGGCAAACGTTATGGTTCCTTCTCAAAAGCCCTTTTATAGATGTGAAAAAATAAAGCTACCAACAACAAAGGTATTGCTGCAAGCAGGGCGGGACGTTGTTATCTTCGGCTGCGGTTCGCTATCAGCTTCGGTTTCGGCAGGACAAGCAACCTTAAACTTTTGTTTGTTATCTTTTACTTTTATAACTTTATTAATCAGCGGTTGGGGTCGGACACAGCAATGAATTCCCTGCCTGCAGCAATACCCGACCGTTATGCGTCATGCTGCGTGACACCCAAAAAGTGCAAGTATTCGACTGACTTCATCGAAAGTTTGTTAAATTTGAGGACAAACAAAGACAGATTATATAAATGCTATTCAAAGAAGATAAAAATTTCAATTTTCAATTCCCTGAACCTCAATATTTGGGAGCAAAGCATACTCATTTGGCATGGATAAAAAAATTCATCCCTCAAAATATAACAACTGCAATTGACGCTTTTGCAGGCTCTCAATCTGTTGCATTTTTGTTCAAGCAAATGGGTTTCAAAACTTTTTCTAATGACTTTTTGAATTTCAATAATCAAATTGGCTTAGCACTAATTGAAAACAAAGAAGTTAAGCTCACAAAGGAAGATTTAAAATTGCTTATTCAACCTGCGACAAATAAAACGGATTTTGAACTCATGGAGGATACATTCACCAATGTATTTTTTGAGAAAAGCGAAGCCGAATTTTTGGATAACTTCAGGGCTAACATTCCATTGCTTGATAATACTTTTAAACAAGCCCTTGCATATACTATCATTAATCGAAGTATGACAAGGAAAATTACAATGGGACATTTTGGGCACACCCAAGCATTAGTATATGCAAGTGACCCAGAGAGAATAAAACGTAACAGAAGTTTGGTAAGACCGATTAAAGAAATATTTGAAGAAATATTACCTAAGTACAACAATGCTGTTTTTGACAACGAAAAAGAAAACCGCAGTTTCAACAAAAATATTTTAGAACTTTTACCAACAATAGGAAATATTGACTTAGCATATTTTGACCCACCTTATTGTGACAGTCATGCAGACTATCAAGGCTTTTATCATTTGCTTGAAACATATACCGAATATTGGAAAGACAAAGAATTTATAAATGGCATAAAACGTTATGAACCGCAAAGGTTTAGTGGGTTTGACAAAAAAAGAGATGTGCTTACATCATTTGAAAAGCTTTTTGAATTGTCAGAAGAAATTCCAAATTGGCTGATAAGCTATAACAATCGCAGCTATCCAGGAATTGAGGAATTTGAAAAAATAATTTCAAAATACAGACAAGTAACTGCAGAAGCAAAAACTTATAGCAATGGTAGAGGCGGAAAAGGAAGTGTAGCGGGAAGCCAAGAAATTTTATTCGTTTGCAAACCAAAGAAAAAATATTTTGTATCAACCAATTCAAAAGAACAATTAGTTAATGAAGGACTTTAAATATTGGAAAAATTTACACGAAAGCGAAAAGCTTGAAGAGTTTAGTAATGATAGTATTGGGCTTTTATGGCTAAAAACAAAGTCAATAATTAGAAGCCCTTTGATAAAAAGATTTTGCATTGAAAATAAAATCACCCTTATTGCGAAAAAACAAGATGGCAAATTCATTGAATTATTTAATCTCTTTAGTGTAGACCCTAACAAATACAATGTTATTTTGGATGCATTTTCAAATAAAGAAAATGCTCTACACTTAAAATCGTTGAATATTCAAACACTAACATCGGAACTCTATAAACTTAAAAATTTTGATTGGGGTGGAGATTATCAAAACTCTTTAGATAAATATTTGGTAAAGAGATATGTAAAAGTTTCGAGCCCATCTTACGATACACTAATTTCAAAATTTGAAACAGAAATAAATATTGCTGTGCAAGGCTATGTTTTAAATAGTTGGTACAACCATTGGAGCAGTATTTTAATTGAACATATTTTCAAATCTCATGCCTTAGTCCTACCTACAATCGGACAAATAAAGAGTGTTGATTTTATCATCAACGATGTTCCATTTGATTTAAAAGTAACATATTTACCAGCAGAATATATTAAAGCCAAAAGAAAGAAAAAGAAATTACCTGTAGAATTGACTTTTTTGAAAAAGAAAGCTAAAGAGGCAAAAATTGTCTTTGACAAGAAAGCAAAGCCTGCTGACATATTTTACGAAATTGTTGAGAAAATGAAAGACAGGAATGATGATTTCTGTACTACTGCATTAACAACTTTAAAAAATGAAAAACTTGAAATTCTTAAAGAAGTTCAAGCGAATCCAAAAATACTTGCAACGTGGCTTTATGAGAACCAAGGCGAAATGCGTTTCGGTTCGGAAAATCGTTTGTTTCTTGTACTTGTGGACACAGACGACTTCAACAGTTCATGGAAGCTAAAAAGAAACCTTGACCTTTTGAAACCGACTATACTTTCCTACTTAGACGACTTCAAAAACAAGAAAATTGCAGACTTAAAAGTTGAGTTCAATTTTAAAGGCAAGCCACAAACTTTTACAGCTTTGACAGACATCATATTTGTTGTAAAATAGACCGACGTGGAGAAAAGCACGAACGCATAACACGAACTGTGCATAAAACCAAACATTTTAGGCTATTTTTCCATAATAATTTCTGTCAAACAAACATTCATTTTTTACGACCCCAAAAACCTGTTT
>JAYVNT010000450.1:0-10372 GCA_043758285.1 Flavobacterium sp. | reverse complement strand
GTAATGGTTATTTTGTTTTTGAATATACAGGAAACGAAACCATAACTACAACAGTTCAAATTGATGATATTTTAATCAATTAATTTTTCTTAAATAGTACAAAACAAAGAGTCCCGATTTAATCGGGACTCTTTGTTTTTATAAGCAAGTTTAAAACTGGTTTACCGTTTGGCATCCCACACCTTCCTTTCTCCCCATCATCCTTTCTCCCAACTTCACTTTATCGGTTTTTTCTAACTTTTTATCGAATTTATTTGGATGTTTAAAGGGCTTCAAATAACTTTAAGGGCAGATAAAATGATTTTATACGTTCTTTTTCTTATTAAAAACTAAAAAAAACACTCCAACTACTGCTTTTTGCACCTGATTGGCACTAGTTGCTAAGCAATATACGGTCTTGCAGTGCTGTAAGGGGGCATATTGTCAAGAATATACGGTCTTACAGAGCTGTAAGGGGGCATATTGTTCAGCATATAGGGTCCTACAGGACGGAAGGAGGGCATATTGTTGAGCATATTGATGGAACTATAAATGACAACAAATCAATTAATAGTAACCGGAAATGGAATAAGTGTTGGAACCATTTCAGGTGATGTAATAAACGGTACATTTCAAGATAGTAACAATGCAACTATTACCGTAAATGGTCATCGTACGTTATAAATGGCTCTATTTTTAAAAAACAACCGCTGTTTCAAAAAAGACATCCTCCAATTCGATATAACCATTCACCAATCAAGCAAAACCATACTCTAATCATCCAAAACACACTCCAATGAAGCAAAATATTCTACAACCCACAATCCTACACATCAAGTTATTGAATTTATTTCATTTCCAAATTGACTAATTGTTTAATTACTACCTTTGCAAAACAACAACACAACACATGTACAAACTACTTATTCGTCCCATTCTATTTTGGTTTGATCCCGAAGCAGTACATCATTTCTCCTTTACTTTTATCCAATTTATTTCCAAAATTCCTTTTGTTCCTGCCATTCTAAAAGCATTATACGAAGTAAACGACCCACGATTAGAACGCGAAGTATTTGGGTTGAAATTCAAAAATCCTGTTGGTCTTGCTGCCGGATTTGATAAAGATGCCAAATGTTATCAGGAACTTTCCAACTTCGGGTTTGGCTTTATCGAAATCGGAACCGTAACCCCAAAACCACAAGACGGAAACCCCAAAAAACGCTTATTCCGATTAAAATCGGACAGTGCCATCATCAACCGAATGGGGTTTAATAATGATGGCGTTGATGAAGCAGTTTTGCGATTAAAAAAAAATAAAGGAGTTCTTATCGGCGGAAACATTGGTAAAAACAAGTTGACACCAAACGAAAATGCCGTAGACGATTACCTCATTTGCTTTGAAAAATTATATGATTACGTTGATTATTTTGTGGTGAATGTGAGTTCGCCTAACACGCCAAATCTTCGGGAACTTCAAGACAAAAAACCACTAACCGAATTGTTAACCAAACTCGAAACCCGGAACTCGCAACACGAAACTAAAAAACCAATTCTTTTAAAAATCGCTCCAGATTTGACTAACGAACAATTATTGGACATTATCGATATTGTAAACAAAACCAAAATCGCTGGCGTAATTGCTACCAATACCACCATTTCTAGAGAAGGTTTACAATCAGATGACAAACAAGAAACTGGTGGATTATCTGGAAAACCTTTGACTAAACGTTCCACCGAAGTGATACGTTTTCTCTCCGAGAAAAGCAATAAAGCGTTTCCAATTATTGGCGTTGGTGGCATTCATTCCCCAAAAGATGCGTTGGAAAAGCTAGAAGCTGGGGCAAGTTTGGTACAATTGTATACCGGTTTTATTTATGAAGGACCAAAATTGGTTACCCAAATCAATAAAGCAATACTGAAAAAATCTTAGTAACTTAGCCACTTTCCAAGAACAAAACTTTGAACCCAAAAATCAAAATCATCGAATGTCCGCGCGATGCCATGCAAGGTATCAAAGCGCTTATTCCTACTGAGAAGAAAGTGGCATACATACAATCGTTGCTTCGTGTTGGCTTTGACACCATTGATTTTGGAAGTTTTGTATCGGCCAAAGCCATTCCGCAAATGCAAGACACTGCCGAAGTTTTGGCACAATTGGATTTATCGCAAACGCAAAGCAAATTACTAGCCATTATTGCCAATACGCAAGGCGCACAAATAGCTTCAACACATGCGGCAATAGACTATTTAGGTTTTCCATTTTCGATTTCCGAGAACTTTCAGATGCGTAACACGCACAAAACCATTGCCGAAAGTTTGGTTACACTTCAAGAGATTTTAAACATCGCCGATGCTTCAAATAAAGAAGTGGTAACCTATATTTCGATGGGATTTGGAAATCCATACGGTGATCCTTGGAATGTTGATATTGTGGGTGAGTGGACAGAAAAACTAGCTACAATGGGCGTAAAAATCCTTTCGCTTTCAGACACAGTTGGAAGCTCCACACCAGATGTTATTTCGTATTTGTTTTCCAATTTAATTCCAAAATATCCAAACATCGAATTTGGTGCGCACTTGCACACCACTCCAGATAAATGGCATGAAAAAGTGGATGCTGCCTACAAAGCGGGCTGTGTTCGTTTTGATGGCGCGATACAAGGTTTTGGTGGTTGCCCAATGGCGAAAGATGATTTGACTGGGAACATGCCAACCGAGAAGCTCCTCTCCTATTTCACTTCGCAGAAAGCCAATACCAATACAAGTCCGATGAATTTTGAAAGTGCCTATAACGAAGCCACGAAGATTTTCACAACTTATCACTAGAAAAGCTGCCTACTGCTACTGCAAACTGAACACTTTTTTTACTACATTTGCCTGCAATTTAACTACAACACTGAACCAAGTTCAGCATAAACTACAAATTGCAATGAACGCACACACCTCAAAAATCATTGGAGAAGGTTTGACCTACGACGATGTACTGCTCATCCCAAATTATTCTGAAGTTTTACCACGAGACGTTAGTATTCAATCGAAGTTTTCGAGAAATATTACTTTGAATGTTCCGGTAGTTTCGGCTGCAATGGACACCGTTACCGAAAGTGCTATGGCAATTGCTATGGCGCAAGAAGGCGGCATTGGCGTATTGCACAAAAATATGACCATCGAACAACAAGCTGCAAAAGTTCGGAAAGTAAAAAGAGCCGAAAGCGGTATGATTATCGATCCTGTGACTTTGCCTTTGACGGCTAAAGTTATAGATGCCAAAAACGCGATGAAAGAATTTGGCATTGGAGGAATTCCGATTGTGGATGACAATCAAATATTGAAAGGAATTGTTACCAATCGTGATTTGCGGTTTGAAAAAGATAATGCGCGTCCCATTATAGAAGTAATGACAAGTCAAAATTTGGTTACCGTTGCCGAAGGAACATCATTAGAACAAGCCGAAGTCGTATTGCAAGGAAACAAAATTGAAAAGTTGCCTGTGGTTGATGCTAATTATAAACTGGTTGGCTTAATCACTTTTAGAGATATAACGAAACTTACTCAAAAACCTATTGCTAATAAAGATAAGTATGGTCGTCTGCGAGTGGCAGCTGCCATTGGCGTAACGCCAGATGCCCTTGATAGAGCAACCGCTTTATACAATGCAGGTGTTGATGCAATTATTATCGATACCGCTCACGGACACACGCAAGGTGTTGTCAAAGTTTTGAAAGAAGTGAAAGCTAAGTTTCCAAAACTTGATGTAATTGTTGGTAATATTGCCACGCCAGAAGCAGCATTATTCTTAGTCGAAAATGGTGCCGATGGTGTAAAAGTCGGGATTGGTCCCGGTTCTATTTGTACTACTAGAGTTGTGGCCGGAGTGGGTTTTCCACAATTCTCAGCAGTTTTAGAAGTGGCGAATGCTTTAAAAGGAACCGGAGTTCCAGTAATTGCAGATGGTGGTGTTCGTTATACTGGCGATATTCCAAAAGCAATTGCAGCTGGCGCAAGTTCCGTTATGTTGGGTTCTCTTTTGGCAGGAACCAAAGAAAGTCCGGGAGAAACCATCATCTTTGAAGGTAGAAAATTCAAATCTTATCGTGGCATGGGTTCTGTTGAAGCGATGCAAGAAGGTTCTAAAGACCGCTATTTCCAGGATGTGGAAGACGATATTAAAAAATTAGTTCCCGAAGGCATAGTGGGTCGCGTTCCTTATAAAGGCGAACTCAACGAAAGTATGCAACAATTCATCGGCGGACTTCGTGCGGGAATGGGCTACTGTGGCGCGAAAGACATTCCAACTTTACAGGAAACTGGGCGTTTTGTTCGTATTACTTCAAGCGGTATTACCGAAAGTCATCCTCATAATGTTACAATTACTAAAGAAGCTCCGAATTATTCGAGATAAAATAGCCATTAGGCAAAACTGAAAAGGCATAAGTTGAATTACTTATGCCTTTTTAATTAAATCCCAGTAAAGTTACTAGGCGTTATCTGCATCAACTCTGCTTTAATTTCATTTGAAACTTCTAATGTTTTAATGAAATCATGGATGGAACTTTTTGTAATTGCACTATTCGTTCTTGTTAATCCTTTCAATGCTTCATACGGATTGGGATAGCCTTCTCGTCTCAAGATGGTTTGTATTGCCTCGGCAACCACTGCCCAATTTTTTTCTAAATCTTCAGCAAATTTTGGTTCGTTTAATACTAGTTTGTTCAATCCTTTCAGCGTGGCATCAAAAGCAATCAAAGTATGTCCGATAGGAACACCAATGTTTCGCAACACCGTGCTATCGGTCAAGTCGCGTTGCAATCTTGAGATGGGAAGTTTGGCTGATAAATGTTCGAATAGCGCATTGGCAATCCCTAAATTCCCTTCGGAGTTTTCAAAATCTATGGGGTTTACTTTGTGTGGCATGGCGGAAGAACCTATTTCACCTGCTTTTATTTTCTGTTTGAAATACTCCATCGAGACATACGTCCAAATATCTCTGTCTAAATCGATGATGATGGTGTTTATCCTTTTTAGTGCATCAAAAAAAGCGGCAAAATGGTCGTAATGTTCTATTTGTGTTGTTGGAAACGAATGGTGCAAACCAAGTGTGTCTTCTACGAAATTGGTGCCAAACTGTTTCCAATCTACATTTGGATACGCCACATGGTGCGCATTATAATTTCCTGTCGCGCCACCAAACTTTGCCGCAAACGGGATGTTGAACAACTGACGCATTTGCTCCTCTAATCGTTCAACAAACACCAGCAGCTCTTTTCCTAAACGTGTTGGCGATGCTGGTTGACCGTGCGTTCTGGCTAGCATTGGGATGTCATTCCACTCCATCGCTAGTTCTTTTAGCTTGGCAATAATGCCTATTAAACCCGGCAAATATACTTTTTCAAACGCCTCTTTGGTTGATAACGGAATGGCGGTATTGTTGATGTCCTGAGAGGTTAAACCAAAGTGGATAAACTCTTTGTATGGCGATAAACCAAGTGTTTCAAACTTCTCTTTGATGAAATATTCCACCGCTTTTACATCGTGGTTGGTTGTTTTCTCGCTGTCTTTTATCCATTGTGCATCTTTGGTGGTGAAGTTTTTATAGAGATTGCGCAAACTGTCAAAAACGGTTGGGTTTACTCCTTTTAGTTGCGGCAAATTGGCTTCGCACAAAGCGATGAAGTATTCTACTTCTACCAAAACGCGGTATTTGATGAGTGCTTCTTCCGAAAAGTAGTTCGAAAGCGCTTTGGTTTTGCTTCTGTATCTTCCGTCTATTGGCGAAACGGCGTTGAGTGGCGTTAGTGGCATGTGTTGTGTTGTTGCCCTTCGACAAGCTCAGGGTAAATTAGTATTGCAAAAATAAGGAATAGTGATTAGTGATTAGTGATTAATGATTAGTTTTTTACTTTAATTGCAATAACTTTTCCCGAAACAACGGCACGCCTTCTGTTGCATTCATGGGGATAACTTCTAAAGGATTTTGTAAATTAGTGATGCTTGCTGGTCGTGGGTCGATGTAAAAAATAGGAACCGTTGGGCTTGCATAATGCATCAAACTAGCCGCAGGATAAACCTGAAGCGATGTGCCAATAACCGCCACATAGTCGGCTTGTTCTGTAATGCTTATGGCATCATCAAGAGCGGGAACCATCTCGCCAAACCAAACAATATGCGGTCGCAATTGGTTGCCTTTATCATCTACATCACCAAGCACTAAATCGTGTTGCCAATCTAAGATGTAAGCTTCATTTTTGGTGCTGCGCACTTTTAATAACTCGCCATGCAAATGCAATACTTTGGTGCTTCCTGCTTGTTCGTGCAGGTTGTCCACGTTTTGGGTAATGATGTGAACATCAAAATGATTTTCAAGTTCCGCCAAGACAAGATGCCCCCTATTGGGTTTCACTTCATGGAGTTGTCTTCGCCGTTGGTTATAGAAATCCAAAACCAATTCATTATTGCGGTGCCAACCTTCGGGCGACGCCACATCCATCACGTTGTGTCCTTCCCAAAGTCCATCGGCATCGCGAAAGGTCTTGATACCACTTTCGGCAGAAATTCCTGCGCCAGTAAGGATTACGAGTTTTTTCATAGTTTCAAATTTAAGTTTTTTATCTTATCTGAACTTTACTTGTTGATTTTTGGCGATTTTTGGCGACACAGGGAATCACAGATTTTAATATTTGAACCCATTCGATGCAATTATTTGAAGAAAAAAATTATCAAGTTAAACTAGTTGCATTTAGTTTAATTTCAGTATGTATGTCGATTTACAGTGAAATTATTCTTTTCAAACTAAGTAGTTCTAATGAAATTTCCAATTTTATTGATGGAAGTCAATTTAATTAAAAATGAAAAAAGCAGTTTTCCTTTTCCAAAGAAATCAGACTTAAATTAGTTTGTTACTTTATTGAGTTTGACGATTATTTTATTTTTTGGAGTCTGCCTTTAGAGGTATGTTCGGTTTCAGTATATCCATACTACGGGATTTTATTCGTTATGAAGAAAGGATTGTCTGTTGAGCAGTGTCTCTTCACTTTCGACATGATTATCATCGGGAACGCAACAATCTACTGGGCAAACTGCTGCGCATTGTGGCTCGTCATGAAAACCTTTACACTCGGTACATTTTCCGGGAACAATATAATAAATATCATCCGAAATTGGCGTTTGCGCCGCATCAGAATCTACTTCTGTACCATCAGGCAAGATTACTTTTCCTTTAAGTTTGGTACCGTCTTTATACCTCCAATCATCTGCGCCTTCATAAATAGCGGTGTTCGGACACTCAGGTTCACAAGCTCCGCAGTTTATGCATTCGTCAGTTATTATGATAGCCATATCTTAAGTCTTAAAGTTTCAAAGTCTAAAAGCTCACACAGTCCTAATTGATTTATCATCTTTTGACGTTAGGACATTCGGCTTTCGACTATTTAGTCTTATTTTTGTGCAAAATTACAATCAAAACTAGTCATAACCAAATCTAAATGAATTCTATTAACACAAAATTATCCTTTGTTGAATTGGGGAAATTTTTAAGCCAATTTGCTTTGCATGAACAGCAGCAACGAGTTGATGTGCTACATAATGATTTGTATTTTGAAAAATTTAAGGACTTACTTGCGCTTTCCCAATCGCACAATGGCTGGTTTACGCCAGAGCAGGTTTATTTTGCCGTTCAATCATGGTCAGCAGCGTTGACAGAAGAAAATTTAAATCAGTGGTTGTCATCTTATGACTTACCTAATAAACAACCAAAAACGGTCGGTTTAATCCTTGCCGGAAATATTCCACTAGTTGGTTTTCACGATTTTCTTTCGGTACTGATTTCAGGGCATAAAGCATTGGTGAAAACATCATCGAATGACCAACATTTAATCAAGTTTTTAGCCAATTATATTATCCGTGTGGAACCAAAACTGTCTAATTACATATCATTTACTGATGGGAAACTTAAAAACTTTGATGCCATCATTGCTACCGGAAGCAACAATACAGCGCGTTACTTCGAGTTTTATTTTAAAGACAAACCGAGTATTATTCGCAAAAACAGAAATTCGGTTGCGGTTTTAAACGGAAGTGAAACACATGAAGATTTAGTGAAATTGGGAGAAGATATTTTTAGGTATTTTGGTTTGGGTTGTCGCAATGTTTCCAAACTTTTTGTTCCAAAAGGATATAGTTTTGATGCTTTCTTTAAAGCGATATACGAATACAAAGACGTTATTTACTATGAAAAATATTCCAACAACTATGATTATAATAAAGCGGTTTTCTTGATGAGTAATTTTAAATTATTAGACAACGAATTTCTGACTTTGAAAGAAGACGCAAGTCACGCCTCGCCTATTTCTTCTGTATTCTATGAATATTATGAAGATATTGATATTGACGATTTACAAAAACGATTAACAGCCGAAGCCGAACAAATTCAGTGTGTTGTGTCTTATAATTTGATTGCCAATTCCATTCCTTTTGGTCAAACCCAACAACCAAAACTTTGGGATTACGCTGATAATGTGGATACTTTAGCATTTTTATCGTCTTTGTAATATTGGGACAATTGTTATAAACTACATCGTTTTCGTTAATAACATCGATCAATTATTGCTGAATTCCAATCGTAGTTTAAAATACTGTTACCGAAATTTGCATTTCAATTTATTATAAATCTGTCCACATGAAAAAACATAATTACAGCGCTGGTCCATGTATTTTGCCACAAGAAGTATTTGAAAAATCAGCACAAGCCGTTTTAAACTTTAATAATTCTGATTTATCAATTCTTGAAATTTCGCATAGAAGCAAAGATTTTGTTGCCGTGATGGATGAAGCAAGGGCTTTGGCTTTAGAACTTTTAGGATTAGAAGGAAAAGGATATCAAGCATTGTTTCTTCAAGGTGGCGCAAGTTTAGAGTTTTTGATGGTTCCTTATAATTTGATGAAAGTGGACGGAAAGGCGGCTTATTTAGACACTGGAACTTGGGCAAATAATGCGATTAAAGAAGCCAAACTTTTTGGAGAAACCGTAGTTGTAGCTTCATCTAAGGAGCAAAACTACAATCATATTCCAACTGATTATACTATTCCTGCTGATGCGAGTTATTTTCACTGCACGAGCAACAATACCATTTTTGGAACACAAATAAAATCATTTCCAGAAACCAATATTCCCGTTGTGTGCGATATGAGTTCGGATATTTTCTCAAGAAGTTTAGACTTTACAAAATTCGATTTGATTTATGCTGGTGCTCAAAAAAATATGGGTGCTGCAGGAACAACATTGGTTATCGTAAAAGAAGAAATCTTAGGAAAATCAGGAAGAGCTATTCCAAGTATTTTGGATTATGAAAAACATATTAAAGCGGAAAGCATGTATAATACGCCTGCGGTTTTTGCGGTTTATACGTGTCTTCTAACATTACAATGGTTGAAAAAACAAGGCGGAATTGCTGCCATAGAAAAAATAAACGAAGCGAAAGCTAATTTGCTTTACAACGAAATTGATAGAAACCCTTTGTTCATTGGAGCTTCTGACAAAAAAGACAGAAGCATCATGAATGCTACTTTCTTATTGGTTGACGAAAAAAATCAAGAAACATTTGATAAAATGTGGAAAGCAGCTGGAATTTCAGGTTTGCCTGGTCATCGTTCTGTTGGTGGATATAGAGCTTCGATGTATAATGCGTTGCCTTTGGAAAGTGTACAGGTTTTAGTTGACGTAATGAAGAAACTGGAAGAAGTTATAAAACAAAACGAAGTTACTGTTTAAAAATAAATTAATAAATCAGCATTGAAAAAGATGCTGAAATAAATTCAGCATAAAAATGAAAGTATTAGCCAACGACGGAATTTCTGAAAGCGGTATCAAAGCGTTAGAAAAAGGTGGTTTTGAAGTGATTACAACTAAGGTTGCACAAGAACAAGTAGTCAATTATATCAATGAACACAAGGTTTCGGTAATTCTTGTTAGAAGTGCTACCAAAGTGCGTCAAGATATTATTGATAATTGTCCGAGTCTAAAAATCATCGGTCGCGGTGGTGTTGGGATGGACAATATTGATGTTAAATATGCTCGTGAAAAAGGAATACACGTAATCAATACTCCAGCTTCTTCTTCTGAAAGTGTTGCCGAATTGGTATTCGCACATTTGTTTACAGGCGTTCGTTTCTTGCATGATTCCAATAGAACTATGCCTTTGGAAGGCGATACCAATTTTGACGGATTGAAAAAAGCATACGCAAACGGAATTGAATTGCGTGGTAAAACTTTAGGCATTATTGGTTTTGGTCGTATCGGTCAAGCGGTTGCCAAAATGGCTTTAGGATTGGGAATGAAAGTAATTGCTGCTGATAAATTTGTGGACAATGCAGAGGTAAAAGTTGATTTCTATAACGG
>JAYVNT010000449.1:0-3370 GCA_043758285.1 Flavobacterium sp. | reverse complement strand
AGCTTTCTACGGCAAAAAAAGCGAAGCAGGATGAATTTTATACACAGCTTGATGATATTAGCAGCGAGCTAAAACACTATAAATCTCAAATAAAAGATAAAACAATATTTTGTAATTGTGACGATCCATTTGAAAGTAACTTCTTTAAATATTTCGCTCTAAACTTTAATACGCTCGGCCTCAAAAAACTTATTGTAACGAGTTATAATAAGTCGCAATTTGCTGGTCGACAATTATCTCTTGATTTAATCAAAGGACTCGACAAAAATCAAAAGACGCCGTATGTCTTTGAAATTAACAAAGTTCCAAGTAGAAGTAATAATAACCTAATAGATCTTGCCGACGTTGAATTTCTTCTAAAGAATAATGCAAATACGGCACGTGTTTTAAAACATGATGAAAATTATGAAGCTGGGGATTTCCGTAGTCGTGAGTGTATAGAACTTCTTAAAGAAGCTGATGTCGTTATTACTAATCCACCTTTTTCACTTTTTCGCGAATATGTAGCACAGTTAGTTGAACACGATAAAAAATTCTTAATTATTGGAAATAAAAACTCTATTACATATAAAGACGTTTTTCATCTTATTAAAACGAATAAAATATGGACAGGTTATCGTTCTTTTTCTGGTGGTATGTGGTTCTATACAACAGAAGAATCTGATAATTTTGATAAAGTTGTTGATGGCAAGAAATTAAAAAATGTTCCAAGCATTTGGTTTACAAATATGGATAATCCAAAGCGGCATGAAAACGTTCTTCTTTATAAAAAATATACTACAAAGGATTATCCAAAATACGATAATTACGACGCTATCGAAGTTGGAAAAGTTGCTGAAATACCTGATAATTATTCAGAAAAAATGGGCGTACCAATTACTTTTCTCGATAAATACAACCCCGAACAATTCAAAATCTTAGGATTAGATCGATATATTGAAGGAAATTCGATACCTGGAAAAAGATTTATGATAAACGATGAAGAAAAATACGCTCGAATTGTTATCATTAAGAGAGAAAAATAATGAAAATCGCCATGAGCGGTACGACCTCGTTTCCAAAAATTACAATCCGTGACCTTGTAAAAAATTATGAAGATAAAGTCGAACATGGTGTTCGAGGGTATGATAACCGTCTAAATATTAGACCTGCCTATCAACGTGAATTCATTTATAAAGAAAAACAACGTAATGAAGTTATAAAAACCGTTCTAAAAAGTTTTCCTTTAAATACGATGTATTGGACAACAAACGAAAATAATTTTGAATTGATGGATGGTCAGCAACGCACGATAAGCATATGCCAATATGTTGCTGGAGATTTTCCTGTTGATATCAATAGTTCGCCAATGTTTTTTAATAATATTACCGCTGATAAACAAGAACAAATTTTAAACTACGAACTCTCCATCTATGTCTGTGAAGGTTCACCAAGCGAAACACTTGATTGGTTCAAGGTTATCAATATTGCTGGTGAAAAACTTACGGAACAAGAGCTTCGTAACGCAATTTACACGGGTCCGTGGCTAACGGAAGCAAAACGATGGTTTTCAAAAATGGGTGGACCGGCTTTTCATCTTTCTGAAAAATATGTTAACGGGTCACCAATTCGCCAAGAACTACTCGAACAAGCCTTAGATTGGATTAACGAAGGCAAAATTGAAGACTACATGAGTAGGCATCAGAATGATGCTGATGCACAAGAATTATGGCAATATTTTCAGGCCGTTATTGGCTGGGTCGAACGCATATTCCCCACACATCGAAAAATAATGAAGGGTCTTAACTGGGGATATTTTTATAATAAATATAAAGATGAGAAGCTAAATGCTGCTGACTTTGAACGACGCATCATCGAACTTATTAACGATACTGAAGTTGATAATAAAAAGGGTATCTACGAATATCTTCTCACAAATAATACGAAAACCTTAAACTTACGAGCCTTCGATGAGAAAATAAAAACAAGTATCTATCAAACTCAAAATGGTATATGCCAAGCATGTAATAAATATTTTGCTTACGATAAAATGGAAGCCGACCATATTATTCCTTGGAGTAAAGGTGGTCAAACAACCGCTGACAACTGTCAAATGCTCTGCATGAAAGATAATAGAACAAAAAGTGGTAAATAGAAATTAATATGACAAATTTTTTATTTTTAGTACTTAATGCAAGCATTATATGGCTCATATACACAATTGTATTTCGCCAAAAGAAACAAAATATAATTGTGGCTTTGCTTCTTTCATTTACAGCTGCATTTGGAGCTATAAATTCTTATCAAGAAATACATAGAAATAAGGAACTTTCAGATAACCTATACCCACAAAAGCTCGATTACCTAAAAGTAAATTATACAGCAAAACTCGTAAACCGAAATGATAACGATTACGGAATAATTTGTTTATATACTCTAGAAAAATTAAAAGAATTTAATAATATAAAAGACACGAATGATAAAAAAGCCTTTGATTCAATACGACCATATTCCAAATTAATTCAACCTGAAACAATTGTACATACAATTAAATCTAATGGTCTTTATAGTGAAAGTATGCTTATACAAGTGTTACATGGACCTGATACAGGCTCGACTTGCTGGATAAATAATATTGACGAAAATAGATGGGAAGACATACATAAATATAATAATTAATGGAAATTAATTAATTATACTGTTTGAATAAAATAATATTCTAATGGATTTCTCGCATAAAATAAGTAGTCACAGCTGTTGTCCCCGATTCAACAGCAATAAGTTTCCAGCCGAGTAACCCAAATTTATTAAGAGCACTTTCAACACTTTCACTTAACTGATAATGGATTATCTCAATTTTATATTCATATCTTGGAAAAATAGACTTAAGTGTATTCATATTTTAGCTTTTAGCCCCTTGGTTTTTATCGAGCATATTTGTCACTATTTATTTCATGGCCACGTGAGCCATATATAAATTTTAACATATTTTTAAAATAATTAAAACTGTTCAATTTTAGCAGTTACTTTAACATCAACGTGGTAACCTTTATATTTCGAAAACATATATAATTCAGCGTCTTTTAGACGAGAAACATATAAAACTAATCGTGGTCTACCTTTTTCGTGACAGTCACCAACTCCAACCGATACAAACCAAGGCTTACATTCAAGTTCCGTATATAAACATTTAGATGCGAGTTCGGCACTCATAAAGTAATAATCACCATACTATTAAAAAATCGCTTCATCATAACCCTATTCATGCCAGGGACGAAGACGTCCTATCACATTTATGATTCCACGCTTCATAAACTCGGGATTGATTATCGTGATACGTCTTATGACCACAACCAGAACATGGTTGAAGTTTATTTTCATTATCGAAAGA
>JAYVNT010000448.1:0-10426 GCA_043758285.1 Flavobacterium sp. | reverse complement strand
TATTACAGAAGTGGCGGTTTATAACGTGCAAGGGCAATTGTTGTTTACCCAAAAGTTGAACGAACTAAGCACCAATGTTGATATTTCGCCATTTGCATCAGGAACCTATTTCTTCAAATTGAAGATTAACGATAGGGAAGCCAATTTTAAGATTGTGAAAATGTAGTTTTAAACTAATGTCTTGTCCTGAAAAAAGTTGATTATAAACTCAGTATGTCAATAAAAGGAAAAACAAAAATTATGTATTCCTCCACAAATCTATAGTGAGGCATTCAAAAGACAAGTTGTGAGTGAATTCGAGCGGGGTCTATGTTCCAAAACGAACTTCCCTCCCTAAAAACGAACCAACCACCACTTTCAACATTAAATTTAAGGTTATTAACCGCAACCACGAGGTTATTTTGGTATTTGTAACAAACAATTATTATATTTGGAATAGAATAAAGCTAAACAAAAGTTCGTCTGTACACCCTAATTTGGGTGGCTTTGCGAACTTTTGGTTCGTGTATATATGAGTTAAGCAAAATTTGCTTCGCAACGAGCGTTTCGCCATCTTAAACGATAGAATACCACTAAAAAAGCGGTTGAGACTTGTTCTTAATCGCTTTTTTATGTATATAATAGTAATTAAATTATATTTAATCTATTATATTGATGTTATAATCTACTATTATAATGTTTTAATCTATTATTTTGATGTTTTAATCTACTATTTTGATGTTTTAATCTATTATTATAATGTTTTAATCTGCTATTTTGATGTTTTAATCTATTATTATAATGTTTTAATCTATTATTTTTATTATTTATTCTATTTTATAGTATATTTATACCTCAAAAAAAGTACCCCAAGCTCCGCAAAGTCTCCCGACTTTGCGGAATAAAAATAAAGCGCAAAGTCAGGAGACTTTGCGCAGCATTAAGCAGCATTAATATAGGTTAGTTTTCTATTCCTTCATCATTGTCATACACTCCAGTGCTCTGTTTATCGATTTTACATTTTCAAAAGTCAATAATAATCGCAAGCCGTTTTTGGTTTCTTTCTCTTTCATTTTACAGATGTTTCCGTGTTGTTGCACAAACTGCAGCACACGTCTAAACTGCTTTGAGTTGTAGTAGTCCGATTGTTGATCGCCAACAAAATAGCCAATCAGTTTGCCCTGCTTCATGATGATTTTCTCAATTCCCATTTGGGTTGCAATCCATTTTATTCGGATGCTGTTCAAAAGTGCTTTTGCTTCTTTAGGCAAAGCGCCAAAACGGTCAATCAGTTTTATTTCGTAGCTTAATAAATTGGCTTCGTCTTTAATCGTTCCCAGTTCGTTGTACAAGTTCAAACGCTCTGTGATACTGTTGATGTATTCGTCTGGAAAGAGCAATTCAAAGTCGGTATCAATCTGCAATTCTTTGACATATTCTTTATTTTCGTCTTCGTTTTCTTCATTATACAAATCCTTAAATTCGTTTTCTTTCAGTTCTTCAATGGCTTCATTCATGATTTTCTGATAGGTTTCAAATCCGATTTCGTTGATAAAACCGCTTTGTTCGCCACCCAATAAATCTCCTGCTCCACGAATCTCCAAATCTTTCATCGCAATGTTAAAACCGCTTCCTAGTTCGCTGAATTGTTCCAATGCCTGAATGCGTTTTCGAGCATCATCCGTCATCACAGAATACGGCGGACAAATAAAATAACAGAACGCTTTTTTATTGCTACGACCAACACGACCACGCATTTGATGCAAATCAGATAATCCAAAATTATTTGCATTATTTATGAAAATCGTATTCGCATTCGGCACATCCAACCCGCTTTCGATAATGGTGGTTGCCACCAATACATCGAATTCGCCATTCATAAAACCAAGCATCAGTTCTTCTAGTTTGTTGCCTTCCATTTGACCGTGACCAATGCCAACGCGTGCATCGGGAACCAATCGCTGTATCATTCCGGCAATTTCTTTGATGTTTTCGATGCGGTTATTGATAAAAAACACTTGACCGTTCCGTTGAATTTCATACGAAACCGCATCCCGAATTAACTCTTCGTTAAATCCAACTACTTGCGATTCGATAGGATAACGATTGGGCGGCGCTGTTGTAATTACCGATAAATCCCGTGCTGCCATCAACGAAAACTGCAGCGTTCTTGGAATTGGCGTTGCGGTTAAGGTCAAGGTATCGACATTGGCAGCAATCGTTTTGAGTTTGTCTTTTACGTTGACGCCAAACTTTTGTTCCTCGTCCACAATGAGTAACCCTAAATCTTTAAATACTACATTTTTACTAACCAATTGATGCGTTCCAATGAGAATATCTAATTTTCCAGAAGCTAAATCTTCGATGGTTTTTGCTTTTTGTTTGGCAGTTCTAAAACGGTTGAGGTAACCAATAGTCACCGGCATGTCTTTCAATCGTTCGGTAAACGTTCTATAATGTTGGTACGCCAAAATAGTCGTTGGAACCAAAATCGCCACTTGTTTGCTGTTATCAACGGCTTTGAATGCCGCACGAATAGCGACTTCGGTTTTGCCAAAACCTACATCACCACAAACCAATCGGTCCATCGGACGGTCTTTTTCCATGTCGGCTTTGACATCTTGTGTGGCAGTGATTTGGTCAGGTGTATCTTCATAGATAAACGAACTTTCCAATTCTTTTTGCAAATAACTATCCGGCGCACAAGCAAAACCTTTTTCTAAACGACGCTTCGCATAGAGTTGGATTAAGTTAAACGCAATGTGTTTGACACGCGCTTTAGTTTTCTGTTTTAAAACTTTCCACGCATTCGATCCGAGTTTGTAAATCTTTGGTGGCGTTCCGTCTTTTCCGGTGTATTTCGAAATTTTATGCAACGAATGAATGCTCACATACACGATGTCATTATCGGCATACGCCAATTTTATAGCTTCTTGTGTTTTGCCTTCCACTTGTATTTTCTGCAAACCGCCAAACTTTCCAATTCCGTGATCGATGTGCGTCACATAATCACCAACCGATAAGGAATTCAATTCTTTTAGCGTAAGCGTTTGCTTTTTGGAATAACCGTTTTTTATGTTGAATTTATGATAACGCTCAAAAATCTGATGGTCGGTATAGCAGGCAATTTGGTTTTCTTCGTCAATGAAACCCTGGTATAATGAAGATACAATCGTGTGATATTGCTTGCGAACATTTTCGCTATTTTCTTCGTCTATCGATTCAAAAATATCATGAAAACGATTGGCTTGTCCTTCATTGGAACAGAATAAATAATTGGTGTAGCCGTTAAAATGGTTGTCGCTCAAATTGTTCAGCAGCAAATCAAATTGTTTGTTGAATGATGGTTGTGGTTGTATGTGAAATTCAAATGATTTAGACACTTTGAATAACGGTTTATTAGATAATTCGATAATGGAAAAATCCAACGCTTTACGCAAAAAACCTTCTTGATTTAGGAATAAATGTTGCGGTTCGGCATGTTTAATGTCTCTAGAAAGTTTATCAAAAGTTTCAATGGCTTTCGCAAAAAGTTTGTCTAATTGCGAGGTTAGAAACTCAGCGTTTTCAATGCACAAAACAGTTTTATCACTGATGTAATCGAGGAAACTTTCGCGATTTTCTTTGATAAATTTATTTTCCAAATTTGGAATAATGATAATCTTGGTTTGCTTTTCTACAGAAAGTTGTGTGGCGACATCAAAGGTTCGGATGCTATCTACTTCGTTTCCAAAAAACTCAATTCGATACGGATTATCATTCGAAAACGAAAATACATCCAGAATTCCACCACGAACAGAAAACTCACCAGGTTCGGTAATGAAATCGACACGTTTGAATTCGTATTCAAATAAGACTTCGTTTATAAAATCAATAGAAACGTGTTCACCAACGGAAACTTTCAAGGTATTTTTGTCGAGTTCTTTTCGGGTGACAACCTTTTCGAAAAGGGCTTCTGGATAGGTGACAATTACGGCTGGTTTTTTTCGCGAATTGATACGGTTCAACACTTCGGAGCGCAATAAAACGTTGGCATTATCCGTTTCTTCGATTTGATACGGACGACGATACGAACTTGGATAAAACAGCACATCATTGCCGCCAATCATCTGTTCCAAATCGTTTAAGTAATAAGCCGCTTCTTCTTTTTCGTTAAAAATTAAAAGAAATGGTTTGTCGCTTTGCTTGAAAATTGCCTGAAATACGAACGACAATGAAGAACCCAAAAGTCCTTTCAGTTGTATTTTGGACAAAGGATTTTCGAGCGTATCGGCTATTTGTTTGACTTTCGTCGAATGGAAATAACTGTTGTATAAAGACGCTAAACTCAAGACTTATTTTGTGATTTTTGGATTGGGATTGCTCGGAATGGCTCTGGCAGTATCTAACATTCGTATCATATCGCCTTCGCCTTCTTCTATTTTGATTTCGCTTTTCACTTTGATTTCGTTTAATTGTGATTGGAAATAAGCCAATTCGGTATTGATTTCCTGAACCAATTGCACAATCTTATTATCGGGAATTTGATTTAAATGTATGTACAGATTTATAGCATTGACTTTGGTAGTAATAACGGCTATTCTACTTTTTATTTCGGGCAAATTATATTTTATAGGAATGTTGTTGTTTAATTCTAAAGTTCTTTTGGAAAGTGTTTTTGCTTTTTGCTGAAAAGCACCAATACTGCTTTTCGGTTTTTGTTCTAATTCGTTAAGAAACACACGCCATTCTGCCCATGTTCCAGTTAAATTTCTTGAAGTTTCATTTGTGGGTTGCGAATTGAAATTCCATGCTTTGTTGATGTTAGTAAAAATAAGGTCACTTTTTTGCGTTTCTTTTTGTTGCTCCAAGGCGCGCGATTTTGGATCTTCTTGGCAAGAAATCAAACAGAATAAACAGAATAGCATTGCTGAAAACGGAAGTTTCATTAGAAATAATTTATATCGCAAAGGTAAAAGGAAACTTCGGTAGGATGAAGTTAAAGGGATTATAATTTTCAAATAATAATTAACTAATTTAAATTTACGAAAGCGTTACCTTTGTTACATAAACAAACTGACTAAAATGGACACAAAAATCCTAATCATAGGCGCTTGCGGGCAAATTGGAACAGAGCTTACGCAAAAACTGAGAAGTATTTATGGGAATGAAAATGTTATAGCTTCTGATATCAGAAAACTGAATAATGATATTGTTAATAATGGTATTTTTGAAGTAGTTAATGCTTTAGATTACAATCAAATTGAGCATTTAGTAGAGCAATATCAAATTACGGATGTATACTTGATGGCGGCTTTGCTATCGGCGACGGCAGAAAAAAACCCAGCATTTGCATGGGATTTGAATATGAATTCACTTTTTCATGTATTGAATTTGGCGAAAGCCAAAAAGATTAAAAAGATATTTTGGCCATCGAGTATAGCTGTTTTTGGACCGACAACACCAAGAGAAAACACACCGCAATATACCATCATGGAACCCACAACTGTGTATGGAATTAGTAAACAAACGGGCGAACGATGGTGCGAATATTACCATCATATATATGGTGTTGATGTGCGTAGCATACGCTATCCGGGTTTGATAAGTTGGTCAACTGAACCAGGTGGCGGAACTACAGATTATGCCGTTGATATTTATCACAAAGCGTTGAAAGATCACAAATATGAATGTTTTCTCTCTTCAGCAACCGCCTTGCCAATGATGTATATGGATGATGCGATTAGAGCAACTGTAGAAATTATGCAGGCAACGAGTGGGCAAATTAAAATACGCTCTTCTTATAATTTATCAGGAATTAGTTTTACACCAAAGGATATTGCCACCGAAATTAAAAAACACATTCCCGATTTTACGATTACTTATAAACCTGATTTCCGTCAGAAGATTGCAGACAGTTGGCCGGCATCTATTGATGATACTTTTGCTAGAGTAGATTGGAATTGGAAACACAACTATGATTTGGCTTTCATGACGGTTGAAATGCTTGAGAATTTAAAATAGAAAACGCTGCCTTAATAGATAAGACAGCGTTTTCTTAAACAAAACAAAACCTTATTGTTGAACGATAGTCGGTCTTAATGATTCTAATACAGCAACGATATCAGTGTAAAGCTGAGTATTTGCGGCAACTCCGTTTGCAACGGCAGCAGCACCTACATATCCTTCAAATTTTGTATAGTTTGCAGCATTAGCTTTTACTCCCATTCTTGGATTTGTTGCAGGGTTGTGAGCATCAGCCATAGAAAGTCCTGTGTAGGCATTAACAGCATTTGTTCCTCCAGTGTTATAAGAGAAAAAGTCAGTTAAATTATCTACTAATTCAGCTAAATTAGTAGTATTTCCCGCATTATATTCTGATAATAACGTTGCAAAATGTGCTCCTAAATTTCCTGAGGCAGGAGTAGGTTGTATATCAGCTACAATCAAGCCAATAGTTGAGATAACTACTTTGCGATAACTTAAACGTCCAGCTTCAATTTTTACTGTTGGATCTGAATTGTCTGGATCATCAACTAACGTTGTGCCTCCTAATCTTGTATAGATAGATGGCGTTGCAGGAGTTGAATCACTACTTTTACTACACGAAGTGAATAGTGCTCCTCCTAATACTAAAGCACATAGTGCTAATTTTGAATACTTAGTCATAATTTTAATATTTATAGATTAATTGAAAATTCCTTGAATAAATTTTGTGAACTTATAGCTGATGCCGTCTCGTCTCATCACGGGGCAAACTTGTTTGTTTGCAAAGGCTGCGGGCAATATAAAACGGTCTGCTTTGTAACTACCTTTAGTCATTAATTCATCATACACTTTTTTTGAATCAGCGATGCGATTATCATGAAAATACACTACGACGTTTCTTTTTACGATGATTTCACTTTTAACTCCTTCAATAGAGTGTAATTTTTGTTTGATGTCAATTGTGCTTAGCGAATCGAAAGGTTTGTCAAAATCTATTCGGCTCACTTGAATTGTAGGATTTTCTACAGGTCTTGCGGTAGCAATGTGGTATACTAATATCACAAACATTAAAAGTGTAAATCCTAAAATGCTGAACAATGCAATCTTTATTTTTTTTCTTAATGTCATTCTTATTATGGTTTGTTTTACTAATTTACGATAAAAATATAAACTTGGTTTTAAATAAAGAAATTTTTTTATAAAAATATTTTATTTTTTTTACAAAGGGTTACATATTTCTTGGAAATAGTTACATAAATCCTAGTTTATCAAAAAGCGCTGTTTTTGACACGAAACAGCGCTTTTCTTTCTAAACAAAACTAACCAAACATCTTAAGTAATTTTAACATAACTAA
Organism: Flavobacterium sp.; assembly: GCA_043758285.1. GTDB lineage: Bacteria > Bacteroidota > Bacteroidia > Flavobacteriales > Flavobacteriaceae > Flavobacterium. The sequence goes on along the minus strand of JAYVNT010000448.1, from coordinate 3,125 downwards.
TTTTTTTACACAGGAGCAAACAGGGCTAGATAAAACACAAGAAAAACAATTGTAATCATTGCTATAAAAGCAGTAGTTCCTATTAAAGTGTTTATTTTTTTGTTGATATCCATAATCGTTGAATTTGGAGTTCTTATAATCAATTACGAGAAAAGAAAGATTATGGTTTTTTGGGAAGTAAAAAAATTACTTTTTTTTCTTTAAAGCAATGATTAGCTTTTCTTCGATAGGAGATTTTATTTTTATGACTTCATCAGAGTTGTCATTTGGAACAGTCATAGAAAGCACATACTGTTTAATTTTCCATTTGCCTTTCAGAAAAACGAGTACTCCCGAACCGCGACAGATTTTCATTCTAGTTTCTAATAATTCATCAAACCAGGCAGTTTTTTTATCATTACTAAAGTAGATGTTTCTTTCGATGGGCGTAAAATTCCATGCTTTACCTTTATCGAAATAAGGTTTTGCATAGGATTGAAAAGCAGCTTTGTTCCATTTCTCTGTGGCATCTGTTCCGATGAAGATAGCATCATCTGTTAATGTGTTAAAATAGTTGTTGTAGTTAGCTTCTGCAGCAGCTTTGTGCCAAGCATCAAGAGTGTTATTAATTTGTTTTTTGAGGTCATTTTGCGCAGTACTAGTATTTACAAAAAATGGGAATAGTATAAAAAGAAGTATTTTTTTCATAACGAAGCTATGTTGGTTTGGTGTATCATTGTAATTAGATACTAGGAAGTAAATATAAGTATTTACTATTGCTTTTACTGTAGTGTTAATTTTTGTATTTTTATAAATAAATTAGTTGTATGAAAAAGAAAAGAGGTTACGGTATTTTAATGATTATTCTTTTGTTGAGTGTCTCTTTTACCAGTTCGTTTTGCGATAAGAAAAAAGACAGCGCAATGCTAACCAAGAAAGCATCTAGTTATGCAGTTTCATTCGACAGTACTTTGGTTTCTGGTTTTTATGCTAAGTATCCCAAATTAATGCTGTACAAAAAACAAGTGATTTCGTTATATCAAAAAAACAACTATGATTTTATTTGGTATGATAAAAAAGGGAGAAAAGAAACCGCTGATGTAATCTATAATAAAATTAACAACATAGATGAGGAAGGCGTTCAAGCCAAACTGCCTTATAAAGAAACGTTAGATAATTTGCTTGAAAATGATGGCGTTACCCCTGATCCTGAAACCGAATTATTTTTATCTAATTATTATTTCTTCTATGTCAATAAGACGCTTCAAGGAATAGATAAAGCCAAGACAGATGAGTTGGGCTGGTATTTGCCTAGAAAAAAACTATCGTATGTTGCCTATTTAGACTCCTTACTTGTTGATCCTAAACTTATCGATAAAAAAGAACAGCAGATAGGACAATACTACAAACTAAAAACCGTCCTGCAGCGGTATAGAAAGATTGAACAAAAAGGAGGGTGGGACTCTATCGCTGTTCCTGCCGATTTTAAAGCGATTAAACCAAATGACAGTTCGTCGGTTGTGGATAAGATTAGAACCCGATTATTTTTAACCAACGATATTTCAGAAGATTCTAAAAGTACGTTGTATGATGACCAATTGCAAAAAGCGGTTTTGAAATATAAAAAGCGCAATGGTTTTGCATTGGATAACATTATTTTAGCTAAGCATATCAATGAAATGAATGTTCCCGTTAGCAGTCGGATTAAAACAATTATAGTCAACATGGAACGGTGTCGATGGATTTCTACAGCTATTACTAAAGCCAAAGAATTTATAGCAATTAATATTCCGGCTTATAAATTGACCTATTTTAAAAATGGCGAAATAGTTTTAAACTCCAATGTTGTGGTAGGAAACACGATGAACAAAACGGTCATTTTTAGCGGCATGATGAGTTATATAGTGTTTAGTCCTTATTGGAACGTACCTAATAGCATTAAAGAAAAAGAAATTCTTCCGGGTATAGAGAAAGATAAAAACTATTTGGCAAAGCATAATATGGAATGGAATGGTGCCAACATTAGACAGAAATCGGGTCCCGAGAATTCATTGGGGTTAGTGAAGTTTTTATTTCCCAACAGCAATAATATTTATTTGCACGATACGCCATCCAAAGGATTGTTTAATTCAGAGAAAAGAGCTTTTAGTCATGGTTGCATTCGTGTGGAGAAGCCAGCGGAGTTAGCCAACTTAATTTTGGAAGACGACAAAAACTGGACACCTGAAAAAATAGATGCCGCTATGCACAAAGGAGAAGAATCGTGGTATACTCTTAAAAACAAAATTCCCGTTTATATTGGCTACTTCACAGCATGGGTTGATGATGATGGAACCATCAATTTCTACAAAGATATATATGAAAGAGACGAACGATTAGCCATTATGCTTTTAGAAGAATAAGTTAATTTACGCTGAACAACTTTCTGTAATTCTTCTAAATCGCTTGCTTCAGGATTACCAAATCCCATTTAGAATTTTACTGTAAATAATCGCTCCCGCAACGGAATTGGCGATGGTAACAAACTATTGATTCCCTCTTTTAGTTTGATTTCCGCTGCTTTGTTTTAACGATTTACAACCCAGAGTTAGAAACTTTTAGCAGCAAGCCACAATCAATCATGACACTCTTATTTTTATTATTGCTAGCATTATAAAATAAAATGCTAGCAATAATAAAAATAATAGAGGCAATATATAATAAAATGCTAGCAATAATAAAAATAATAAAGGCATTATAAAAAATAATGCTAGCAATATATTTTATAATGCCTTTATTATTTTTTATAATGCCATTTTAGTTTTGAGAAAACCGAGTAATTTTTGGTATAAAAATAACCGCTGCTTTGTCATCCAGAGGCATGAGTACGGGAGAGGTTTGCTCAAACTGGCGAAGCAATCTCTACAAATACAAATGTTGCAGCCATGCTTCCTTTGTCAGCAGGAAAAGTTGGGTAGATTCGTCATCCCTCGAGAGGACAAAATAATCCCGTATTTTAAAGGTTAAATAGTATTACTTAGAAAAAGGACTTTCGTAATTGAGCAATTTGGAGAAATGGTCTTTCATGAATTTATGTTGCTCTTCGTAATTCATTTTATCGGTAGGTTTTGTTTCTATTTTCAAATTGTCATATTTGTGGTCTTCTC
>JAYVNT010000447.1:0-10430 GCA_043758285.1 Flavobacterium sp. | reverse complement strand
ACGCAAACTAAATGCAAAAGCACTTCTACCTTCGGCTCCGAATCGGTTGTAATAAGTGGCTTGCCCTAATGATATATCATTTACTAAAGAAGTTAAATACGGGGTGTAACTTGCTGTAAATCCTTGTTTGTCAGTAGCAAATGCATATTTTGCAGGGTTCCATTGTTGTGAAAAAGCATCAGGTGATGTAGCAACTCCTTGGTCTGCCAATCCAGCGGCACGTGCATCGGCAGCAACTAAAAGAAATGGAACTCCGGTTGTAATAACTCGGCTATCTTGTGTGCTTGTCTGTGTTTGCTGTGCGTTAATAAATTGTATTGAGGCCAATAAAAACAGTATCGCGAATTTTTTCATTTTCATTTTAATAAAAGTTAACAAATATAGTATTTTCCTAAAGGATTACAAGTTTTTCTATTTTTTCTGCCTTTTTATCCGACAAAGTGGATTTTACGGTCAATTTATAGACATACACACCTTTCCCTATTCGGTCTCCAAAATCATCTTTGCCGTCCCAAGTTATTTCTCTGGAAAGGAAACCATCTGTAGTTACGGTTTGATTTTTTGTCCAAACAATTTTTCCTGTTATCGTCATCACTTGCACTTGTACCTCCAAAGGTTCAAAAGGCCTGTTGTGTGTAAACCAAAATTCGGTATAATTCACAAAAGGATTTGGATAATTTAGAACATGGTCAAGGGTAATGCTTTCGTTACCCACTACCACAAATTGAATTTCGGTTGTTATGGGATTGTTATAAACATCCCAAGCTTTGAATGTAATGGTGTGTAATCCAACTGCTAAATTTCGGAATGGGTAATACACTCTTCCTTTTGTATAATTATCTAATTCGGTTTGATAATAATCGTTCATAATATAAGGTTTTGTTTCAACCCCATCAAGAATACCAACAATATCGTGACCAATGCCACTTGCGGTGTTTATTCCGTGTTCGTCTTCTAATTTTGCTAAGAAAAACGGCGATTCGTTGGTAATACCCCCATTTACAAATGTTTCATCGTTCATGTATAGTTTGACTCTTGGACCAGTTACATCGACAACAGCGGATGTATTTATACCTCCAATTTTTATATCTGTGTTGTACCCTGTTTTGTCTAGGAGAATTTGGTTTCTTTTGGAATAAAAACTAATTCTTCCGTTGCCAACAGGAATTCTAATATCTCTAGGGACGACAAAACCAAAATCAAATTTTCCATTTATGACTGATGCATTTCCTCTAAAAATGGTCTCGCCTAAATTTGTAAAACTGATAGGTGGGCTATTGCTATCGTTGTTTAGGGTAGTTCTTATTACGTTTTTATCAAAAATATTGACTGATAATTCACCATTATAAGTAGGCAATGAGTTATTGTTTTCGTCTAAAACTTCGCCCGCTAATTTTACATATGCTAATGACTGTAAATCAGCTATTGGTCCCGTTATTGGTAGATCGTTTACTTTAGTTAAAACTATTTTTGGCTTTGGAATGGCAAGCATTATAGCAGGATCTCCCAAATAAAAGACAACATTTGTAGCTGTGTTTGGATTGGAATTTTTAGCAAGGCGAAGTGCCTCTGCCATTGAAGTATAAGTATTACTTGTATAAGAAAATAGATACTCTAACAATTTATCATTAAAAACTTCGGCATTACCTTGGTCAATAGAACGAATGGTTGTTATCATTGCTATGGCGCCGCCTTTTGGATTCCAATACGTGTATTCACCTGCAGTAGGACGGTACGGGTTGTCAAATCTTGAAAAATCGCATGTAATGGTTATGAACAATGGATATTTATACCGATTACTCAAATTTTGCCCGTCCGATTTTTCCCAAATGCGTTCACCGGATAATCCATCTTCACCTCCATGCCCTAAATAATTGAACACTAATGCCCCTTTTTCAAAGGCAGCAAAAATTTCTTCTCGCGCTTTTGGATATCGTTTTCCTCCAGCCGAGGTTTCCTGCACATAAGAGTCTAATAATATTTTTTTGAAATTGATAAATGGTTTTTGTCCTACTAACACGTCAGTTAGATTATTTTGTTTATATTGTAATGATGCATCAGAAGTTTTATCAGAATCATCTGCAATGGAGACATAATTGTTTCGCCAACTTCCGTAGGATTTTATATCATGGTATTCAATTACTTTATTGACCATTTCATCGGCTTGTTGGGTAGAGCTAACAATCATTCGCCCAACAGCTATATCTATTCCGCCTAATGTACTATCTAAATAACCTTCATTAGCATCTACCATTCCAAAAAAATCGTCAGAAGCAAATGAAGATTGCGACTCAGTGTAACTATTCAGTGCTTGATATATTGGAACTATATTAGTGTTGTTTGGAATTCTATCTTTAAAATCATAGGAAGCATCCCCAAAAAGGTTTAAATATTTTACTCTTTTATCTGGAGACGAAGCATTGAAATAAACATATTTAACAAAATTTCTAATTGCACCAATATCCTGTTTTCCCGAACCAAACTCGGGATATATTGTTTCTAAATTGATCACTTTTACATTTAAATTAGAATAACTTCTGTGAAAAGCTGCTAATTTTTCGGCTTGAGCATTTAAGAATTTTGGTGTAATGATTAAATAATCAATATCTTGAAATTGCCCTTGAGCATTAGTAAATATGGTTCCTTTTAAGTTTTGGTTGTCCACTTTTGGTTTTGAATCTTTTGATGGAGAAAAATAATCGCCAGTATCAACCGCAATATATTTTCTGATTTCGCCAAGAGAGGATTTAAAAGTAAAAGTACTTTGAGCCGCATTTTCAACTTTAGTAACATTATACATATCAGTAATGTCCCAAACTTGGGCTATAGTTGATGCATTCGAAAGTTGGAATTCTCCAATTCCAATTAATGAAATGGCTTGGTCAAACTTGAATGGGAATTGTTTGCCATATCCTTGAAGGTTTCTTTTAGCTTTAATATTTATATAATCTAAATATCCTCTTGAATTGGGTACGCCGCCATTATCATAGGTGACTTTGACAGTGACATCCTCTGAAGTTACATTTACTGGGGAAGCAAAAGTTCTTTCAAAAACAGCCACATCAGCGTTTGTTGAAGGAACTATGGAAATATTTCCAACCAACTGCGAGTTGGCTTCTATTTTAAAAGTATTGGTGGTTGAAGTTACTGTTGCCACATGAGTTTCAACATTAATGGGAAAAGAAGTAACTAAATTAGGAAATTTAAATGTAAAATCTTGTACGTTATCTACACTAAAATTTTCTCCAAACCAAATTCTTCCTAATTTTTCAATATTAATTTTCTCAACTTCGTGAAATTGGATGTCGTCAAACGTATTTATTGTAGTTGTAGTAATTCCTGTAGGTTGAATCATGTCACCAATTCTTTTACCAACATCGCCTTCTGCTGTAACATAATAATAGGACTTGTCAGCATATATATTTAAATTGCTCTTATAATCATTGTTCCATTTGTCCATACCCTCTGCATAAAACAAAATATAATCCTGATCATCAAAAACACCATCATTTTCTCCAACAAATTCAATGGCATTTTCGGCTAAATCCATTGGGTAATAAGCAGAATTTAACAAAGGCAGCATGCGTCCACCATTACCATAGATTTTTATTTTTCGAGGATCACCATTGGTATCCAATCCTAAACTTTGAAGAAAATTTTTAGTAATTTTAAAAACTCCAGATTTTTCTACATAAAATCGATACCAGTTCCCAGTGTCTAAAACCGAGTTTTCAATAGCAGTGGTGTTATTTACTGTTTGCTGAATTCTTTGACTATTTTGAGCAATAGAATAGCTAAAAGAAATCAGTTTTTTAAAAGAATCTCCCTCTTTAATAATAGGACTTATTATAATCGTTCCAAAATATTTGTCACGGGCAATATTGTTTATGAAAGAATATTTAAAAGTGGTTGGGATGGTTTTAATCGCAATATCGCCAAGTTGGCTTTCTAAAATTGGTTCAAAAACAAGATTATTTATTTGAAAGACACTCTCATTAACTGCGTTGTTAAGCGGAATAGTCAAAGAATAGGTTACAGTTTTTGAATAAGTGTCAAACAGGAAATTCTCAATATTGAACTGAGGAACCATATAGGAAAAGCTCCCGTAAGACAACTCTTTTTTGTCTGTCCATTTCATTGAAATGTTTCCTTGCTCTTGAGAAATAGCTGGAAAATAATTCAAAACCAAGATGAAAATTGTAATAATCTTTTTCATAGTAATGTATAAACGTAATTTTTATGAAAATAGTATAAATAAAATAAAAAAATAAATTTTTTTCAGTCGCAATACAATAAAACGATTAATTTTGCGTTATATGTTAAAGGCGTCTTTAAACAGCGAATTTAGTATTAATTTAAAAAAGTTGTTGCAATTTAATGGTAAATACTTATATTGCGCCTCAAAATTTATACCTACTATGAATATGAAAGTAAACAAAATTATTGCAGTAAGGTTATTGCTATCATTAGTAATAATGGTTGGTTTTACCAGTTGTAGTAAAAAAGGAAACTCTACAAATGGTTCTAAAGCTACAGGATGGAAAATCAACGATAAAAAAGGAGGTTTTCAGTATGCTAGCAAATTTAAAAAGCAAGCTGCAGGTCCAGGTTTGGTTTTTGTTGAAGGCGGAACATTTACCATGGGTAAAGTTCAAGACGATGTGATGCACGACTGGAATAATACACCAAATCAACAACATGTGATGTCATTCTATATGGACGAAACCGAAGTAACTAATTTAATGTATATGGAATACTTAAATTGGCTAAAAACAGTTTTCCCGCCAGATCAAGACAATTATAAAAATATTTATGAAGGTGCTTCCCCAGACACTTTGGTATGGAGAAACCGATTAGGGTATAATGAAACAATGACCGAAAACTATTTAAGACACCCTGCTTATGCTGAATATCCAGTAGTTGGTGTAAATTGGATTCAAGCTACAGAATTTGCTAAATGGAGAACGGATCGTGTAAATGAAAATATTTTAGAAAAACAAGGGTATTTGAAAAAAGATTCAAAAGTTACTGATATGACTGCTGACAAAGTTTTTAGTACTGATGCCTATCTTGCTTCTCCTTCTACAGCAAAAGGAGGCGACCCAAAACTTGTTTTGCAAAAAGGAAAAGGGAGAGGTGCTGCAAAACCAAGTGCAAAAGGGGCAACAGCTGGAGCAAATAACACTGCAGGAAATAGTGCTAAGAATGTTTATGCACAAAGAACATCAGGTTTGATTTTGCCTGAGTATAGATTACCAACCGAAGCTGAATGGGAATATGCTGCTGCTGCTGACGTAGGGCAAAGAGAATACAATGCTTACAAAGGGCAAAAAAAATATCCTTGGTCTGGAAGTTATACTCGGTCTGGAAAAAGACAAGTAAGAGGAGATCAATTGGCTAATTTCAAACAAGGAAAAGGAGATTACGGCGGAATTGCAGGTTGGTCCGATGACGGTGCAGATATTACTAATAAAACAAAATCGTATCCTCCAAATGACTTTGGATTGTACGACATGGCAGGAAATGTTGCTGAATGGGTTGCGGATGTTTACAGACCAATTGTAGATGACGAAGCAAATGATTTTAATTACTACAGAGGTAACGTTTACATGAAAGATAAAATAGGTGAAGACGGAAAAGTTGAATTAGTCACTGCCGAAACTCAAAAATTTGACACATTATCTAACGGTAAAATTATCTCAATAAACTTACCCGGTCAAATAGCTCAAGTTCCTGTGGATGATAAAGAGACTTATTTAAGACAAAATTTTGACAAATCAGATAATAAGAATTATCGTGATGGTGACAAACAATCTACAAGATATTTTAAATTTGGTGGTTCAGAAGAAGGTGATGAAAAAGGGAAACTTAAAGACGACCAAAGAATGTATGACTCTCCAAAACATAATGTATCCACAGATAGTTTAGGAAATATGGTTAGAAAATATGACCATTCTAACAAACGTACGACTTTGATTAATGATGATGTTCGTGTTTACAAAGGTGGTTCTTGGAGAGATAGAGCTTACTGGTTGGACCCTGCACAAAGAAGATATTATCCACAGGACATTGCTACAGATTATATTGGCTTTAGATGTGCTATGTCTAGAGTTGGTCCAAAAGCTGACAAAAAGAAAAGAGCAAAAAACTAAATCTTAGTTTTATGAATATTCACAAAAAAGCCCTATTTTTAAGGGCTTTTTTATTGTAATTATTTTGCCTTATGACTATTCAAAACATTCATGATTTATTTTTAAAATGCACTAAAGTTTCCATTGACACTAGAAATATTGAGCAAAACTCTTTTTTTGTAGCAATAAATGGAGAACGATTTGACGCCAATACTTTTGCCAAAGAAGCTTTAGAAAAAGGAGCTAGCTATGTGATTATTGATAATCAAAGCTATTATATTGATGATAGAACAATTCTGGTAAAAGATAGTTTAGAAACCCTTCAAGAATTAGCTAAGTTTCACAGACACTATTTAAAACTTCCAATTATTGCCTTAACGGGAAGCAACGGAAAAACAACAACTAAAGAATTAATCAATGTGGTGTTATCTAAAAAATTCAACATAAAAGCGACCATTGGAAATTTAAACAATCATATTGGTGTTCCACTAACCTTATTATCATTTAATTCTGCAACCGAAATTGGTATTGTAGAAATGGGCGCTAATCATCAAAAGGAAATTGAATTTTTGTGTGAAATTGCACAACCTGATTATGGTTATATTACTAATTTCGGCAAAGCACATCTTGAGGGTTTTGGTGGAGTTGAAGGCGTAATAAAAGGGAAAAGTGAAATGTATACTTATATAAAAACAAATGACAAAGCTGTTTTTGTAAATGTAGATGATGAAATTCAGAATCAAAAAACAATTGATTTTAATCGTTTCACGTTCAGCCAAAAAGATAAAAATGTCAATGTTTTTATAGAAAATGTTACCGCAAACCCTTTTGTTAAAATTTCAACTTTATCCGCTGAGATTAACTCACATTTAATCGGCTTGTATAACGCCAATAATATAAATGCTGCTATCACTATAGGAAATCATTTTGAAGTAGCTACAGATGATATTAAAGCAGCTATTGAGAGTTATATTCCAGAAAACAATCGCTCACAACTTTTAACAAAAGGAACTAACGAAATTATACTCGATGCCTACAATGCCAATCCAAGCAGTATGAAAGTCGCTTTGGAAAATTTTATTCAATTAAATAAAAAAAGTAAAGTAGTTATCATTGGTGATATGTATGAGATTGGCGAAGAAAGCCATTTTGAACATAAAGCAATTGTTGATTTTCTATATCAAAATAGCGATTTTGAATGTCATTTTGTTGGAAATAATTTTTTTGCTGCTTCTATTCAAAAAGAGAACTTCCATTTTTATAAAACCTTTGAAGATTTGACACAATATTTATCCACAGTAAAATTGGAACACAAAATTATTTTGATAAAAGGTTCGAGAGGCATGGCTTTAGAGCGGACTTTGGAACTTATTTAAATAAAAAACTCCTTAATTTCTTAAGGAGTTTTTTGTGGGCGATGAGGGATTCGAACCCCCGACCCTCTGGGTGTAAACCAGATGCTCTGAACCAACTGAGCTAATCGCCCGTAATAGGACTGCAAATATAGATTACTTTTTTGATATTGCAAATATATTTATAGAAAATTATAATATTTCTGAAACCACAAAAGTACTGCCGCCAACATAGATAAAGTCATTGCTTTTGGCGTTTTTCTTCGCATTTTGATAAGCATTTGATACTGAAAGATATGTTTCGCCTTTGAGATTGAATGCTGCTGCTTTTTCTTTTAATATTTCAGCGTCCAAACCTCTTGGGATATTGGGTTTACTGAAATAATAAAGTGCTTTTTGTGGAAACAAAGGCAATATTTCAGCTAGATTTTTATCATTTACGACGCCCAAAACGATATGTAGTCGTTCATATTTCTGATTTTTTAGTTGCTGTAAAACAATTTTTAAACCATGAGCATTATGCGCTGTGTCGCAAATTATGGTTGGATTTTCGCCCAATTGTTGCCATCTGCCTTGTAGATTAGTGTTTTTAATTACATTCAAGAAACCATTTTTAATCGCTTCTTCTGAAATAGAAAGTAACTTTTTATCCTGCAAAACTTTTATGGTTTGCAACACCGTTTTTTTATTCTGAATTTGATAATCGCCAAGCAGTGCAGAAGGATATTCATGTTGAACTACATCGGAGGCAAAGTAAATTTCGGAATTAGTTTCTTTGGATTTAGCTAGGAAAACAGGTTTCGTTTCAGGAACATACTCGCCAATAACTACAGGGATTTGTGGCTTGATTATCCCGGCTTTTTCAAAAGCTATGGCTTCTAAAGTATCGCCTAAAAACTGGGTGTGGTCTAATCCGATATTGGTAATAACTGAAACCAATGGTGTAATAATATTGGTAGAATCCAATCGTCCGCCCATGCCAACCTCAATAATATTGATGTCGGTTTTCTGGTTTACAAAATAGTCGAATGCTAAACCCACACTCATTTCAAAAAAACTCAATTCGTTGGCTTCAAAAAACGGCTTGTTTTTATTGATGAAATCCGTAACATAGTGCTCCGATATAGGCTTTCCGTTGATTGCAATACGTTCGCGGTAATCTTTTAAATGCGGCGAAGTATACAATCCTACTTTGTATCCTGCTTCTTGTAAAACGGATGCTAAGAGATGCGACGTTGACCCTTTTCCGTTGGTGCCTGCTACATGAATGCACTTCAAATGTTGTTCGGGATTTCCTAAATGGTTGGCTAATAAAACCGTATTGGTAATATCCTTCCGATACGCCGTTGCACCTATTGTTTGGTACATCGGCAATTTGTTAAACATCCAATCCAGCGTTTGTTTGTAGTTCATAATTTTTGAAAAAAAGGAACATCCAATATACTTTTATACGTTTTTTTTCGTTTATATTGTGATGCGTATTCGAGAAGTACAAAATTGAAATTAATTTCAGAATTAACAGTAATAAAACAGATAAATATGATTAGTACATTTTTGCAATTACAAACAGACACGCTTGCACAAGCACTTCCTGCGGTTGACAAAGCCAATGCCGCTTTGACCAATGAAGTTTCGGTTTTAGAATTCATTTTCAAAGGTGGTTTATTCTTAATTCCTATTGCCATTTTGTTATTCTATACCATCTATCTCGTTTTTGAGCGCTATTTGTACATCCATAAAGCGGCAAAAATTGACCATCATCTGATGAAAGATATTCGCAATCATTTGAACAGTGCCAATATTGAAATGGCGGTTTCCTCTGCCGAACGAACGGGTAATGCCCAAGGCGCCATCATCAAAGAGGGCGTGCTAACCATCGGTCGTCATATCGGGGAAATTGAATCGAATATGGAGCGCGCTGCCAATATCGAAATTGGGTATATGGAAAAGAAACTAGGACAACTCGGATTGATTGCTGGTATTGCTCCAACGCTTGGTTTTATTGGAACTATTTCGGGAGTTATCAAGATTTTCTATGCCATTTCGGTGACGGAAGACATCAGTATCGGGAACATTTCGGGCGGATTGTATGAAAAAATGATTAGTAGTGGTGCTGGTCTTATTGTGGGTATTATTGCTTATAGTGCCTACCATTTATTCAACGGAAGAATTGACGCGTTCTCGTTATCCATCCAAAAACAAGTATTGGAATTTGTTAATATAATTCAACGACCAAATGGCAATAAAGCGAAATAAACGATTTCATGCAGAAGTCGCCACCTCATCGTTGAGCGACATTATGTTTTTCTTGTTGTTGTTTTTCTTGATCATCTCTACCTTGGCAAATCCGAACGTTATCCGTATGACCTTGCCAAAATCGAAAACGAATGAAAAGACTAACAAACAGCTCATCACCTTATCGGTAACGGAGGATAAAAAGTTCTTTATAGACAAGGAGGAAGTAGCATTTGACGGACTGGAAGCCAAGTTGCTCTCTAAAATGAACCCTGCGAAAGACCAAACAGTCATCATCAGAATTCCGGCTACGATGCAGGTGCAAGACCTAGTAGATGTATTGCAAATAGGCGTGCGGAACAAACTGAAGTTCGTCATTGCCACTAGTCCAAAATAACTATTGCAAATAAAATAGAAAAGCATCCTGATTAGGGATGCTTTTTTTTATGGTATCATACAGCAATGTCTTCCTACTATTGTGCGACATAGCTTTGCTTGCTATTTTAATATTTATCACTCAAAGCGAGATAACTTTTTTAGTGTTGCGCAAAGTCAGGAGACTTTGCGCAGCTGGATTTCCCGCGAGTTCTCCAGGATTTCCCGCGAGTTCTCTTGGATTTCCCGCGAGTTCTCTAGAATTTCCCATGAGTTCTCTTGGATTTCCCATGAGTTCTCTAGAATTTCCCGCGAGTTCTCTTGGATTTCCCGCGAG
>JAYVNT010000446.1:0-3377 GCA_043758285.1 Flavobacterium sp. | reverse complement strand
GTATCGAAAAGCCCCATTCTTTGAAGCTACTTTTCCTTTAATTCAAAAGTCTTTAATGTTTGAAGACAAACAGTTGTTTAATTTTATTTTTAATTCATTAAATCTTACCAAAAATTATCTTGACATTAAAACTAAGCTAATTGTATCGTCAACTATACCAATTAATCATGAATTAAAATCGACTCAAAAAGTAATTGCACTTTGTAAACATCAAAAAGCAACAACATACATTAACCCTATTGGTGGTGTTGAATTGTACAATAAAAAAGAATTTAGCCAAGAAGGTTTAGAACTAAAATTTCTGAAAAGTAACAATATTATTTATCCACAATTAAAAAATGAATTTATTCCTTTTCTATCTATGATAGATGTAATGATGTTTAATTCTAAAGAAGAAATAAAAAATTATTTAACCAACTCATTTACGTATTTATAAAAGCACATGTTTAACTGGAAAAAAAAGGGAAGAGTATTTATACCTCAAGATGTAAAAGAACTTGATTGGTTAAAGGAATTTGCGCAAGCGCCAGCTGTTTTAATTTTCGATAAATTCATTAGAGTTTATTTTGCGTGCAGGCCATTACCTGATGAAAACGGGCAATATGTAAGCTATTCGGCTTATGTAGATTTGAACAGAACTAATTTATTTGAAATATTAAACATTGCCAAACAACCAATTTTAAAATTAGGAGATAGAGGCACCTTTGATGAGTTTGGAACCTACCCAACATCAATTATTCGAAAAGATGGTGCGGTATGGGGTTATTACGCAGGCTGGACAAGGTGCGAATCTGTGCCATTTAATGTTTCCATCGGATTAGCTATTAGTAATAACAACGGAGAGACATTCGATAAAATTGGTCCTGGCCCTATTCTATCTTATAGCGTAAATGAGCCTTTTATTTTAAGTGGCCCAAAAATCAGAAAATTTAATGACACCTATTATTTATTTTATATAGCAGGAAGTAACTGGCTTGAAAATAATGGTAAACCCGAACCTGTTTATAAAATAAGAATGGCAACCTCGCCCGATGGTTTAAACTGGACTAAAGCTGACAAAAATTTAATAGAAGATAAAATTAATGAAAGTGAAGCTCAAGCCAGTCCTGATGTCATTTTCAGAAATGGAAAATACCACATGTTCTTTTGTTACCGACATGGATTAGGTTATAGAGGAAAAGAAAAAGGCTACCGAATTGGCTACGCTGTTAGTACAGATTTAATAAATTGGAAAAGAGAAGATGATAAAGTGGGTATTGACGTATCCACAGAAGGATGGGATTCTGAAATGATAAGTTACCCTCACGTATTTGAACTCGATAATAAAATATACATGTTTTATCTCGGTAATCAAGTAGGGAAAAATGGCTTCGGTATGGCAGAATTAGAAGGCGATTTAGCGTAACTATTTTTAATATTAATAGAATATGAAATGGAAAAAATTAGGGCACATCTTTAACCCTACTCAACATCAATTAGCAAACAATTGCGTAGAATTTGCGCAATCGCCTCAAACATTAGTGTTTGATGATTTTGTAAGAATCTATTTTTCAACGAGAGAAGTAGATTCTAAAAATGGTAAATTTTTAAGTCATATTTCGTTTGTAGATATGGATAAAACATTTGAAAAAATTATTAATATTTCAATGGAACAAGTTATTCCTTTAGGCAAATTAGGGACCTTTGATGAGCATGGCATTTTTCCAATTAATATTGTAAGAGATAAAAACAACATATTAGCATATACCTGCGGTTGGAATAGAAGAGTATCTGTATCGGTTGAAACATCCATTGGTTTAGCTACCAGTATTGATAATGGATTAACCTTTCAAAAAATAGGAGACGGGCCTATTTTAACAGCCTCTCCAAAAGAACCCTTTTTAGTTGGAGATGCATTCGTTTGTATCTTTGAAAACACATACCACATGTGGTATATTTTCGGAACAAAATGGGAAGATAATCCTGAAGAAGAATCAGCGCGTGTTTATAAAATTGGGTATGCAAAATCTAACGATGGTATTAAATGGCTAAAAGATGAAGGCAAACAAATCATTAGCGATAAACTAAATGAAAATGAGTGCCAAGCTTTGCCTACTGTTATTTTTGCAAATAATAACTACCACATGATTTTTTGCTACCGCGAAGCTATTGGCTTTAGAAAAGATAAAAACAAAGGTTATAAAATTGGGTACGCATACTCTACCGATAAACTAAATTGGACAAGAGATGATAAACAGCTAGGTCTTGTTTTTTTAGGTAATGAGTGGGATTCTGACATGCAATGCTATCCACATTTGTTTAAGTGCGATGATAAAATATATTTATTATACAACGGTAACCAATTCGGGAAATATGGGTTTGGATTAGCAGTATTAGAGGAATTTTAGTATCTTTCATTGCTAATTTCTTATGAATAACGAATTACTAATTGCATACAACACAAAGGTCGCAAACGTAAATGATATTAATTTACATTTATCTGCCTGCGATCAAAGTTTTGTACCGCCTCTTTCTTCAAGAATAAACATAGAAGAGTATGCGCAAAAAATACATGATAAAGCTATAACATTTGAAGCATGGCAAGGCAACACGTTAATTGGTTTAATTGCTGCTTATTTCTCATCTAATGGGCAAAAAATAGCCTTTATTACAAACGTGAGTGTTTATAGTAATTATATGGGGGCGGGCATTGCTTCTAAATTACTTGACATGACTATTCATTACGCTTCTCTGCATCACTATACCACTATAAATTTAGAAGTCAATTGTAATAATACGCCTGCCATCCATTTTTATAAAAAAAATCGCTTTTTTCAGACAGAAACTAAAGAAGAATCTATATTTTTAACCTATCAAATAAACCAATAAATAAATTTGCTATGAGTACCCAAAGAAATTATAATACCGAACTAAAAGATACCTCTGACCATAAATATGCTTATAGCTTCGATTTTGATGTAATGCATCCTTTTATGTTAAAATCATTTATTCCCTTTTTTAATACAGGAAATTTTTTAGAATTAGGAAGTTTCAAAGGCGATTTTACTCGCAAATTTTTACCATATTTTGAAGACATCACCTGTGTAGAAGCTTCTGATGAAGCTGTTGAAATTGCGAAAAAAGAATTTGGAACAAAAGTAAAATTTATAAACTCTTTATTTGAAACAGCTACTCTTCCTACAAAATACGACAATATTGTATTAACGCATGTCCTGGAACATATTGACGACCCTATTGCTTTAATGAAACGTATTAACGACGAATGGCTTACCGACACTGGTCGTTTTTTCTTAGTATGTCCAAATGCTCATGCTCCCTCCCGACAAATTGCTGTGAAAATGGGTTTAATTACCCATAATGCTGCTGTAACGCCTGCC
>JAYVNT010000445.1:0-3379 GCA_043758285.1 Flavobacterium sp. | reverse complement strand
AAATTGTAGTATACGACAACTTTCATAGAGATACACTTACAACAAGTGATGTAGCTAATCATCAAAATTTAAAAATAGTAAAAGGTGATGTATTGGATTTGCCAGCATTAACTGCTGCAATGAAAGGTGCTGATATTGTTATACATGCAGCTGGTATTGCTGGTATTGATACTGTTATAAAATCGCCAGTAAGAACAATGCAGGTAAATATGATTGGCACAGCCAATGCATTAGAAGCAGCATTAGCAAACGGAATTAAAGAACGCTTTATTGATTTTTCAACATCTGAAGTGTTTGGTTCTATGGCGTTTAAGTCATCTGAAACAGATTCGACAGTTGCAGGTAGCGCAGGTGAAGCTCGTTGGACTTATGCTGTGAGTAAATTAGCAGGCGAACATTTAGCACATGCTTATTTTAAACAATATCAATTACCGGTTGTAACTGTTCGTCCATTTAATGTGTATGGCCCCGGACAAACAGGCGAAGGAGCCATACAAATATTTATTAAAAAAGCATTAAAAAATGAAGACATACACATTGATGGTGATGGCTCTCAAATTAGAGCTTGGTGCTACGTTGATGATTTTGTTGATTGTTTAATACGTTGTGTAGAAAATCCTAAAGCAATTGGCGAAAGTTTTAATATTGGAAACTCAAGAGCAGTAATTACCATTTTAGGATTAGCGCAATTGGTTTGTAGAGTATTAAAATCAGATTCAAAAATTGTATTTGATGAGCCAGTATCTGCTGATATTGCCATCAGAATACCAAGCGTTCAAAAAACATTAGAAGTATTAGAGTTTAAAGCAAAAGTAGATTTAGAAGAAGGTGTTTTAAGAACAGCGGAGTATATGAAAACTTTATAGTATAATGCACATTATTGTATCTGGAGCAACAGGTGTTGTAGGTAATGGCATATGTAAATGGCTTCTTAATCAACAACATCAAGTAACTGCAATTGTTAATACTAATTCAAATAATTTTGAAAATAAAAAATATAACGAAATTAGTATTGATTTAAAATCAGAAAACATTGAAATTGATTTTCAGTCAATTGATGCATTTATTCATTGCGCTGCCGTGATACCAAATAAAAACAGTACTTATAGCGATGAGGATATATTTAATATAAATACAGCTATAGATGGTAACGTTCTTGATTTTTGTAAAAAAAACAATCTAAAAGTAATTTATATATCTACAGCTTATTTATATGAAAATCAACACAATATTGCATATAACGAGCAAAGTAAGGTAAATGCAAGCAATGATGGTTATTTAAAGTCTAAACTAAATGGCGAACGTTTAATGCTAAATGCAGATGCTACTATTTTTAGAATTACATCGCCTTATGGGAATATTAAATTACAAAAAAATGTTATGAATACGTTTTACCAAAAAGCAATAACCAATGAAAGTATTGTTTTAAATGGTAAAGGCATGAGGCAACAAAATTTTATTCATACTTATGATATTGCTGAAGCGTGTTATTATTCTATTTTAAAAAATAGTTCAGGTATATTTAATTTAGGTTATAGTAAAACGTATAGTATGCTTGTATTAGCGGAAGAAATCATAAAAGAATTAAAATCGGACTCGACCATAGTTTATAATAATTGCGATGAGGAATTGCAAAATGTAAACTTTGATTTTTCAAAAATGAACAATGCATTTAATTGGCAGCCACAAATTGATTTAAAAACTGGATTAAGATTAATTATTTCGCAATGAAAATTGCTGTTTTTTCTGATGTACATGGTAATTATCTAAACTTAGTTTCATTTTACGAAAGTGCATTAAATTTAGGAGTTGATGAATTTATTTGCCTTGGAGATTTATGTAATTATTACCCCGATAATAAAAAAGTAATAGATTTTATTATCGAAAAAAAAATAACCTGTATACTTGGAAATCATGATGAAATCTATAGTAAAGGCATACCATTAACGGTTCAAAAAAAAATAGATTATCGTTTTGATGAAGATTTGTTGAATTCACAGGATCACATAACTTTTTTAAAAACATTACCCTTAACCATTCAAAAAAAATATGGCGATTTAAACCTTTGTTTTTGTCATGCAGCACCAACCGATTATCTATATACTTACATCTATCCTGACACAGAATTAGATCAATTTATGGACAATGATTTTGATGTAATTTTTTTTGGACACACACATCGCCAGTTTTTAAAAATGTATAAAAATAAAACATTCTGTAATGTTGGTTCTATAGGTTTGCCAAGAGATAATGGTTCGATGATGGGATTTGCAACTTTTGATACAACCACCAAACAAATAGAATTGTATCGTAAAAAGATTAATAAAACCGATACTTTAAAGCTCTATTCATCGCATATAAATGATGATGTAATAGCAGTATTAAATAGAGAAGAGGAATTAAACTATAAATACACTTTAATAAATGATTAAAATAAATGTATTAATTACAGGCAGTGGCGGCGGCGGTATTGGCGAACAAGTAATAAAATGTTTGCGACTTTCTGCATTAAATTGTCACATTGTTGCAACCGACGTGACACCTATAAGTAAAGGTAAGATTGACGCCGATGAATTTATAATAGCTCCATTGGCTAATGCCGATAATTATATTAGCTTCATCTTAGATGTTTGTAAATTAAAAAATATCAGCGCTATCATTCCTGGTTCTGAAATTGAATTAAAATTATTTTCAATAAACAGAGCCATTTCTACAAAACATAATATAGCACTCTTAATTAATTCGGAAGAAATAATTAAGATTTGTTTAGACAAAAATTTAACCAGCGATTTTTTAAAAACAAATGGTTTTTTATCTCCTACATCGTTTGCAATTTCAGGTGCTTCACAATTAGAATCAATTAATATTTTTCCTTTAGTTTTAAAACCATCTGTTGGTGGCGGTGGTAGTGTAAATACTCTTATTGTTCAAAATATAGAAGAATTAAAAGTTTTTGGCCAATTTTTATTAAATCAGTATAGAGAATTTATTGCTCAACAGTATGTGGGTGATGCAAGCTCCGAATATACGGTTGGTGTTTTTTCAACTAAAGAAGGTGTTATCGTTGATTCAATTGTTTTAAAAAGAAATATTTTATCTGGATTGGGCTCTAAAATTAAATTACTAAATACATCCGATAAGCCCGAACTGGGCAAATATTTGGCTATAAGCTCAGGAATTTCGCAAGGCGAAATTATTCGACACCAATTAATTAGTGATGAATGTGAAAAAATTGCAAAAAAATTAAATAGTGTTGGTCCATTAAATATACAATTACGATTAGTGAACGATGAGGTTTATATTTTTGAAATTAATCCTCGATTTTCTGGAACTAGCCCAATGCGAGCCTTAGCAGGGTTTAATGAGTTAGAAATAAGTA
>JAYVNT010000444.1:0-3381 GCA_043758285.1 Flavobacterium sp. | reverse complement strand
GACTGACATCTCTTTATTTAATTGTAATCCTGGATAAAATAATATAATTTCAAAAGTATAATCACAACTGACACTAAAATTGTCACACTGAGCCTGTCAGTGTTAACTTTTTTCAGTAATTTAATCTTTATAAAAACTAATAATGAGAACCTATTTTGTATACATTTTAAAATGCAATGATAACTACTATTATACTGGCTTTACAAACAATGTGGAAAGACGTTTTGAAGAACATATTGCGGGAAAAAATAAAGATTGTTACACTTTTGACAAACGTCCTTTAGAATTAGTTTGGTTTGAAACATTTAACGATGTTTTAGATACCATAAGTATGGAAAAAAGAATAAAAGGGTGGACTAGAAGAAAAAAAGAAGCACTAATAACTGAGGACTGGGATAAATTGGTTTTATACTCAAAAAACTACACTCAATTTAGGACTTCAATACATGAAGAAAAAAAATCTTCGACAGGATCAGACTGACACCTTTTTATTAAATTAAACTCTTGGAAAATACAATATAACACAAACATACTATTACAACTACCATTCACATTATCACACTGAGCTGCGCCTTAACCTAGCTTTTAGAAGCGTTGAAGTGCACAAGAAAGTCTTTACTTACTTTGTCAGCAAAAGCAATCCCAAAATAATATTGCGATGTATGATTGTTTGACTTAAAATCCAAAAACGAATACTTTGCAAATCATTTAAAATCAGTGTATTAAAAATAGTGTGACCTTCCTAAAAATTCGTCCTGACGAGCCGAACGATTCGTCCTGACGAAGCAAACGATTCGTCCTGACCAAGCAAACGATTCGTCAGGACGAATTGACGAAAATTTTCGTAAACTATTTTTTTACTATTTCGACACTAAAATACTCACAGCATTACCACCAAAACCAACTGCATTTACCAATACATTTCGAATGGCTTTTCGAGGATTGTGATCCGTAACAAAAGGAACACCAATAAAGCGTTGGTGTTGAATCATCAAGAGTGCCATTTCAAGATTAAGCATTCCCGAAGCGCCAAAAGTGTGCCCTATTTTCCATTTGTTGGTCGTCAACATCGGAAGGTTAGCTTTTGCTGAGCTAGTCGAAGTACCAAATACTTTTTGAATGGCTTTATATTCTGATTTGTCACCTTTTATAGTTCCGGGCGCATGCATTACAATTGCATCTACTTCGTCTAATGATACGTTTTGTAATGCCATTTTCATCGATTTCTGAAAACATTCCGCTTCATCCGTTATGGAAATACTGTGTTTCAAATCGTCTGTGGCATAGCCAAATCCGGTAACGTATCCTAAAGCATTTTTTTGCTCTCCTAGTTCTAAACACGCCATGGCAGCACCTTCGCCCAATACCATCGAGTTTTTGGTTTTGTTCAAATCCATTGCCCGACAAGCCCATTCGCCCAGTTCAGGTTGACAATTTTTTGGATTAGCATATATCTTCAACGCCCGCATTTGAGCAATAGTAAAAGCGGTTAATGGTGCTTCACTTCCGCCAACAAGAAACTTATCCGCCATACCTGCTTGTAACCAAGCAATGCCATTCAACAAGGCATGAAGTGCTGTAGAACAGGTTATGGAATGCGACAATT
The DNA here is from genome assembly GCA_043758285.1 of Flavobacterium sp. Lineage (GTDB taxonomy): Bacteria > Bacteroidota > Bacteroidia > Flavobacteriales > Flavobacteriaceae > Flavobacterium. Next base: position 1,775 of record JAYVNT010000444.1, on the reverse strand, counting down.
CTGGCCCTTGTGATTTTAAATCGTGGGCAACCCAAGTGGAAATATTGCCCAAAGTGGTTGTTGGCGAAGCCAAAGTGGTTGTCTTTCCTGTTTCCAAAAATTCCTGATGGTGCTTTTCAAAAAGCTGGGTGGCACCACGAGATGAACCAATATTTACACCAAAAGTACTGTCTTGCCAACCGGCATTTTTGACTGCTTCTCTCGAAGCCAAGATGGCATAAAGCACAGAATTATCCAATGCTTTATATTTCACATCCGAGTTTCGCAATGTCTGTACATCTTGCACTAAAGCTTCTGATAAAGCTGCGACCAAAGAATTAGCATTCCCTATTTGCTTTTCAACAATTAGCGATTTTTGATTTAAATATTCCTTCCAAACTTCGGCAGAAGTTTTTCCTAAAGCAGAAAAGGATGCAATCGAAGTTATGGCAATAGGAGTTTTCAAAAGAATAGTTTTGATAGAATTCGTAGTGCAAAACTACACTATTTCGAGCGCTTTTTCGACAGTAGCGTATACTTTTTCCAGTTGGGAATTGGTAATAATATACGGCGGTAAAATATAAACAATGTTTCCGACTGGTCTTAAAACTATTCCATTTTCAATAAAGAAACTGTAGAGTTTGTTGCGCATGGTGCCATAGTAACTTTCCTGTGTTTCGGTCTTAATTTCTAAAGCGAAGATAACGCCAAGCACACGAGTGGTTTTTACTTTAGGATGCGGTTTAATTTTGTTCTCAAAAGCCAAATGCAATTGGTTTATTCGAGCAATATTGTGTTGCATTTCATCCGTTTGCAACAAGTTAATACTTGCCAAAGCAGCCGCGCAACCCGTTGGATTAGCCGTAAAAGTATGGCCATGAAACAACGCTTTGTTGGTGTCGTCATCATAGAAACCATCATATATTTCTTGAGTGAATGTCGTTATTGCCATCGGAATTGTTCCACCTGTCAATGCTTTGGACAAACATAGCATATCGGGTTTGTTTGTTAAATAATCGGTTGCAAACGTTTTTCCCGTTTTTCCAAAACCAGTCATCACTTCGTCGGCAATGGTGAACACGTTATTGTTGTTGCAAATGGCAATCATTTTATCCAAAACTTCAGCAGAATATATCACCATTCCGGCGGCGCCTTGTACTAGCGGTTCAAAAATAAATGCCGCAAATACATTGGTTACAACCAAATCGTGTAACGATTTCAAACTGCTTTCTTCATTCCCAATTGTTGGAACCGGAATGCGAACTACTTCGAGCAACGAACCTTTGAACGCTTCGGTAAAAAAAGAAATTCCGCTTGAAGCCATAGCTCCAAAAGTATCGCCGTGAAAGGCATCTTCAAAAGCTATGATTTTTGTTTTGGCAACACCTTTGTTATAATTGTATTGCAAAGCGACTTTCAAAGCAACTTCTACGGCCGTCGAACCATTATCAGAATAGAATAGTTTCTTTTGATTGTTTGGTAAAATAGTCATCAACTTTTCAGCAAGTAACACGGCTTTATCATGGGTAAAACCACCAAACAAAACGTGTTCTAAAGTAGTTAACTGCTCATAGATAGCATCGGCAATGATTTTGTTGGAATGTCCATACGGATTAACCCACCACGAAGCAATGGCATCAACATATTCTTTGCCGTTTTCATCCCAAAGTAATGCGCCTTCACCTTTTACAATAGCTGGAAAAGCAGTAGCGGTTTTGTGCTGTGTATACGGATGCCAGTTGTATAATTTGTCTCTTTGGGAAAGGTTCATAAATAGAAAATAGAGGAAAGAGAAA
>JAYVNT010000443.1:0-3384 GCA_043758285.1 Flavobacterium sp. | reverse complement strand
TTTGACGGTGAACATAAATTTGAACTTATAAACAATGGAAATGGCACAACAACTTTTAGACAAAGCGAAAAATTTAAAGGAATACTTGTACCATTATTTAAAAAACAGCTTGATAATAATACAAAGAATGGCTTCGAAGCAATGAATATGAAACTTAAAGAATTGGCTGAACTCAAATAACACCTCCGCTAAAAGGTTTTGTGGAAGTGTGGCATGACGTTGCAGCAATCAGTAGCAGTGCATACCCAAGCTTTGGTTTCGGCTGCTTCCAGTTATAAATTACATACTTCATCTAACGTAAAATCAATACTATTGTTTGTGCAATTAACATCTTGTGTGTATCTTCAAGAAGCGATATTTTTTTCACAAACTCTCGTTGGCGGTCATTGTAAACTAAACACCTGTAACAAAAAAGCGATATCGTTCGTCTTATTAGACAAATTAATATATGGCAGAGAAAAATAAAATATCAAGAATTGCAGGTCTAATATATTTCGGGGTGGTTCTGACAGGAATTTTTAGTTTGATGTATGTCCCTTCTAAACTAATAAACTATGACAATGCCTCTTTAACTTTTCAAAATTTAACGACCTCTGAAACATTATTCAGATTTGGAATTGTTAGTGGCTTACTCTGTTATACTTTTTTTCTCTTTTTACCACTTGCCTTATATAGGTTATTAAGAGAGGTCAATGAGAATATGGCAAAATTGATGGTTTTATTAGCAGTCATAAGTGTACCAATGTATTTTATAAATGTTCAAAATGAATTTACTGCACTTTCATTGATTAAAATACCAAATTATCTCAAAGTTTTTAGTCAGGAACAAATTCAATCACAAGTACTTTTTTACATTGACCAATATGATGACGGAATGCGACTTATCCATATTTTTTCAGGACTTTGGTTATTCCCTTTTGGATATTTAGTTTTCAAGTCTAACTTTCTTCCAAGATTTTTTGGAATCCTCTTGATGCTTGGCAGTTTTGGATATTTATTCAATTTCTTCGGACACACGTTAATTTCTAATTATTCCGAGCTTGGAATTGGTTCATACATGAGTTTACCAGCAAGTCTTGGAGAAATAGGAATTTGTTTATGGTTATTATTTATTGGAGTGAAAGAAAACAAACAACAATCGCAAATAAAGAATTAGAATGGCAACACATTTAGAAGACTTCAAAATAAACATAAGAATAAAACTTTCTGCATTATGGACATCTGTAATGTTTTGCTACATCTATGGTGACTATTTTGAGCTATATGTTCCTCAGAAAGTACAAGAACTTTTGAAAGGACAAAATATGTTAGACACGCCAATAAAATTGTTCATAGTAACTTTTATTCTGACAGTTCCAGCTTTGATGATTTTTCTTTCTTTAATGCTTTCAGCCAAATTGACAAAATGGCTTAATATCGGAATTGGAATTTTTTTTACAATTTTCACTTTTTTAATTGGAATTTCATCAATTTCTGAATGGAGAATGTTTTATGTCTTTTTATCAATTCTTGAAAGCATAATTACACTAATAATTATTTGGCAGGCTTGGACTTGGAAAAAATCAAATGCCGAATAAAACCACGAACCGCCAACATTATGACTTATAGCTGCAAGGAGTTGTTTGGCTAAAACAACAGAAAGGTGTTTGCTACTTGATTTACAATAGTAAAAGAAACGTTAGTCAGAATTTTTAACACCGACTTAGATGGAAAATAAAATCGTAAAATACTTTTCTCAAATTACTATTCTTAGCCAGGATGAAGCAAGAGTTTTAGAAGACGGGATGGTTGTAACCAAATTCAAGAAAGACGTTTTTTTGCTAAAAGAAGGGCAAATCTCCATTGACACTTATTTTATTTTGGAAGGCTGCATCAGACAATATCATCTGATAAACGGAGAGCAAAAAACAACTAATTTCTTCACCGAAGGACAATGGATTATTTCATTAACAGGATTATCACAAAATGCACCGTCATCACATAATTTAGTTTGCATGGAAGAAACCTCATTAGTTGTCGGCAACGAACAAAAGGCTCAAGAATTATTTAAGCAGTTCCCACGGTTTGAAACCTTAGCTAGAGCTGTTATGGAAAAATCTTTTGCTGAGCAACAGCAATTAATGATATCTCACCTAACCGACACACCTGAACAGAGGTATTTAAACCTTTTAAAATCACGACCTGACTTATTTCAAAGAATTCCTCAATATCTGATGGCAAGTTATATAGGCGTTAAGCCCGAATCATTAAGCAGAATTCGAAAAAGAATAATTGCTAAGCCATAGCTTATTCTGAATTATATGCTAATAATAATATTCCCTTTTTTGTGCCCTTTTTCTACATATTTATGAGCATCCGCCATGTTCGACAAGGGATAAGTATTATCAATAACCGTTTTAATTTTTTTAATTTTCAATAATTCCTTTAGCTTCAAAAAATAAATTAAACGTTCTTCTATTGGAAGCATAGCAGTTGAAGAAGACTTGGCCTTTTTAGTGCCAAACAATGATGTTTTCATTATTTGCCATAAGAGTGAGAGACTGATTACAGAAGAAAGATAAATACCGTTTTGGGTGAGCGAATTTTTACATTCTGAAAAAGATGTTTTTCCAACTGTATCAAAAATTACACCATACTGTTTGCCAGCTATTGTAAACCCATACAGGCAATCCTTTGCAGCGGTGCCAGGCGTAGATGAAAACAAAAAGGGGTATGCTATAACTACCACCATCATTTCTTAACCAAAGTCAATCAAATTAGTAAAATAGATAGATAGCTTTGTTCTCGGAAATAAGCTAAATAAAAAATGATGAAAGCAATCACATACTCAAAATATGGCGGCCCCGAGGTACTTCAACTAAAACAAGTAGATAAGCCAATACCTAAAGACAATGAAATCCTTATACGGATATTTGCAACAGCGGCAAATTCGGGTGATGTTCGTTTGCGTAAAGCAGATCCTTGGGCTGTAAAATTATTCTTTGGTTTAACGAAACCTAGAATAAATATTTTGGGTGCATTCCTGTCTGGGGAAATTGAAGCAGTAGGAAAAAAAGTAACGAAATTTAAAATAGGGGATAAAGTTTTTGGCGCAACAGGAATGGGTTTTGGTGCATACGCTGAATACAAATGCTTGCCGGAAGATGGCATATTAGCCATAAAACCTAATAATATAAGTCACGCAGAAGCTGCTACCATTTCTTTTGGAGGAACTACTGCATTGTACTTCCTAAGAAAAGCAAATATTAAAAGCGGACAGAAAGTGCTGATCTATGGTGCATCAGGTTCAGTTGGTACAGCCGCTGTTCAACTCGCTAAATATTATGGTGCAGAAGTTACAGGAGTTTGCAGCACTTCAAATGCAGCATTGGTAAAATCTCTTGA
>JAYVNT010000442.1:0-3392 GCA_043758285.1 Flavobacterium sp. | reverse complement strand
TTGATTTTTTGATTCTAAAAAAGCATCCAAAGCTGCGGCTTGGGCTAATGTTCTTGGGAAACCATCAAATAAAAACCCTGCAGATTGCGGATTTTTATCCACTTCGCTTTGCAACATCTGAATTGTAACTTCATCCGGGACTAAATCGCCTTTGTCCATAAAAGTCTTGGCTAATTGTCCTAATGCTGTTTCATTCTTAATATTATATCTAAAAATATCTCCGGTTGAAAGATGTGTTAGATTGTATTTTTCTTTTAAAAATTCAGCTTGTGTGCCTTTTCCCGCACCTGGTTTTCCGAAAAGAACGATGTTAATCATTTTTGAAAAAGTTTATGAAGTTTATGAGTGTAACAGGTTTTTTTTATTGTGCTAGTTGATAAATATCTGGTAAATTCCTCCCAAGTCCGTCATAATCTAGACCATAACCCACGATGAATTTATTTGGAATTCTAATCCCAACATAATCAATTTTAATGTCTTTTTTATAAGCTTCAGGTTTGAAAAATAGTGTGGCAATTTTTAAATGCTTTACTTTTTTTTCTTTGAAAATAGCTTTCAATTCTTCAACTGTGTTACCAGTATCAACAATATCTTCCACAATAACTACTGTTCTTCCTTCTAAATCTTGGTTTAAACCAATCAATTGTTTTACTTCATTAGTAGTTTTTGTTCCTTCATAAGAAGCCATTTTTACAAAACTTACTTCACACATACCGCGATAATGTTTCATCAAATCAGACAAAACCATAAAAGCTCCATTCAAAACACCAACAAAAACAGGTACTTCATCAAAAAAATCATCATCCATTTGTTTCGCCATATTTTTGACAGCAAAATCAATTTCTTCGGAAGATATAAATGGTTCGAATGTTTTGTCGTGAAGGTGTATCATTTTTTGATTTTTAAAATAAGGTGCAAAGATAAGAAGTTGGAAGTTAGAAGTTAGACCTTGCAAGTGAAAATGTTAAATAAAATCAAGTATTAAGTTGTCTCTATACCTGTTTGAAATAAATCAGTGAATGCTAAATCAAAGTTTAGAGAACTTTTGAAAAGAATATCCAAATGATTTTTGAATTGGAAATACTATCTTTGTTCCAACAACTACAATAAGATGACAGGAGCGAAGCGACTGCATGTGACCATTAAAAAACAATAATTACGACTAATGAATTATTTCTCTTCCGATTTTAAACTAGGCATACTCGGTGGCGGACAATTAGGGAAAATGCTCTTAGCCGAAACTCGAAAGTTTGACATTCAAACCTATATTTTAGACCCAAGTAAGGATGCTCCATGTCAATTTGGAGCTACACAATTTTTTATTGGCGATTTATTAAATTTTGAAACTGTTTATGCCTTTGGCAAAAAAGTCGATTTATTAACCATCGAAATTGAAAACGTAAATCTTGACGCTTTAGATAAATTAGAAGCTGAAGGATTAAAAGTCTATCCATCGCCAAAAACGTTGCGGTTGATTCAAAACAAAGGAACACAAAAAGATTTTTATGTTGAAAATGATATTCAAACATCAAAGTATAAACGATTTGTAGATTTAGAAGCGCTAAAATACTCAGTTACATCTGGCGCTGTCGAGATGCCTTTTGTATGGAAATGTGCCCAATTTGGCTACGACGGAAACGGTGTAAAAGTAGTTCGTTCGATTTCGGATATTGAAAATCTGCCGAATGTTGAATGCATTGCAGAGCAAATGGTAAACTTCAAAAATGAATTGGCTGTACTTGTTGTTCGTTCTGTTTCGGGTGAGGTAAAAACCTATCCAGTCGTTGAAATGGAATTCCATCCCGAAGCTAATCAAGTAGAATATGTGATTTGTCCAGCAAGAATCGATGAAGCTGTCGCCAAAAAAGCAACTGAAATTGCCTTAAAAGTTTCCGAAAAATTCAATCATGTTGGATTACTTGCCGTAGAAATGTTCCAAACCAATGACGATGAAATTTTGGTAAATGAAGTAGCACCAAGACCGCATAATTCAGGACATTATAGTATTGAAGCAAGTTATACATCTCAATTTGAAAACCATTTACGAGCGATTTTACATTTGCCTTTGGGAAATACCACTAGCAAAGTTGCTGGGATTATGGTAAATTTGGTCGGTGCCGAAGGTTATACCGGAAATGTAGTCTATGAAAACATCTCCAACATAATGAAAATTGATGGCGTTACACCACATATTTATGGTAAACGAGAAACAAGACCTTTCCGAAAAATGGGACATGTAACAATTGTCAATGAAGACATGAATGAAGCCAGACGAATTGCCGAAGAAGTGAAAAATACTATTAGAGTAATTTCAATTTAAAATAATAATGAACAAACATCTCTTTTTAACTATAGTTTTTTTTAGTCTTTTGAGTCAAGCTCAGGAATATATTTTTATAAGCAAAGAATTTATAAAAATTGACAACGCCAGATACCTCGATTTTGTTCAAAAGAAGGCAGACAACAAAATCTTCAATGAGAATGGCTCTACTATTTCAATAGCAAAAATGGACTCTTTAAAGAAAGCATATCAAAAACAACCTTATAAACCCTTTTACTTTGGTGATTCCATCAATAACAAATCTATTACTGTCATTCATTATTTATCAAAAGAAGAATACAAAGCCATAGGCGATGGGTATCAGGAAGCCCAGAAAAAAGATGCTTTAAACAGAGAAAAATTAAAAGGAAGCACTATCAAATACCTGAATTTAAAAGATATTGACGGAACTAATTATTCTTTTGACAATTTGAAAGATAAAATTATTGTCTTAAATTTTTGGTACACCAAATGTAGTCCTTGCATACAGGAAATGCCCGATTTAAATAAACTAAAAGAAAAATATAAAGACAAATCGGTTGCTTTTTTTTCAATTACATTTGATAAAAAAAATATTGTTGAAGAATTTTTAAAGAAAGTCAAGCTCGACTTTAATGTCATTCCCAATGATAAAAAAACAATTGACCAATTTGGCATACAATTTTATCCCACAAATCTAATTATCAATCAAAATAAAGAAGTCATTTTTGTTAATGAATTTTTCGGTAACGGAGTTAAAGAAATGGGTAAAATCCTCAAGAAACTTACAAAAGATTAAAACTAAAACTATGAGCAAAGTAGCGATCATCATGGGAAGCCAAAGCGACTTGCCTGTTATGCAGGAAGCAATCGACATCTTAAAAAGTTTTGACATCGAGACTGAAGTCGATATTGTTTCGGCACATAGAACGCCTGAAAAATTATTTGATTTTAGTAAAAAAGCCCACACTCGGGGTATTTCAGTAATCATAGCCGGAGCCGGTGGTGCCGCACATTTACCCGGAATGGTCGCCTCCATGTCGCCATTGCCTGTGATTGGAGTTCCTATAAAATCGAGTAATTCTATTGATGG
>JAYVNT010000441.1:0-3397 GCA_043758285.1 Flavobacterium sp. | reverse complement strand
GTTAGCTGCCATTTGACTAACAGCGTAACAGTGTGTCATTTTCATTCGGGAAAAATCCGCCAGACGGTTTATTAATTGGTGGCTTACCTGAATGTATTGCATTCATTTGTTCTTGCTTTTTCGGGTCATTTGTGTAAGAAGGGTCTATTTCGTGAAAGAAAACAAGGTTTAAATGTTTCTTAATCACTTCGGTTTGTTCTTTAGTTATTGTTTCAGCATTGCTTACTTCAAAAAAACCTTGTAGCCAATAGGCAAAATCTCTACTTGTCATATTTGTTGTTTTGAGTTTCGACAAAAAACGGCAGCTAACATTGGGTTTTATGCAAGTTGGGCTTGACGGAAGTACAATCAACTTTTGTACACATCCGAGCATTTGCTCCAGCTTGACAATCAATATTTAGCTTTTGTTTTTAATCTCAACATTTGATTAATAATTTTACTTTTGTTATGGGCTTGACGTTGGCTAATTCCCAACCTGCATAAAGCCTTGTTCGTTTTATGGGCAATGCACACCCTGCAAGTGTAAGAGTAGCTGACTACCGATAAACTTTGTGTAAGCAGGTGGTATTGCTTCTTTTAATCCTTTAAAATCCATCCAGTCTATACCATAAGCCAATGGAGCGTTTCCTACACTCTTTGGCTTCATTCCTAATTTAAAGCGCTTTTCACGGCTTGCTTTACTTGCTGTTGTTACTAATAACGGTAATTGGCTGTGGTCGCATTTATAAGGCACTTCTATTTCAAAAGATGTTTCAAAGTATCTGTGCCTTTGTGTTCTTAATTTAAACATTGAGCCGCAAAGCATAATTGGTTTTATAAGGTCGTGTCTTGCTCCAGCTACGTTTTCAATTATAAAAGGCTTACCAGTTTTTAAAAGTTCTGCCCTTAAAACATCAATCATTTTTTCGTGCTTGTGTTTATGGTCTTTCGGGGTTAAGTTGCTATATCCCTGACAAGGTGGCGAGCCGTGTATAGCATCAAATTTTTGCCAGTTACTTTTCAAATATTCAATAGCATCTGCCTGTATAAATTGAAAGGGATATTTAGGCTGCGGCTCAATATCAATTCCAATAACTTCAAACCCTGCCTGATGAAACCCCATCCCTGCACCACCAGCGCAACAGAATAGGTCGAGAACCTTGTATTGCGAAGCACTGCCCATAACAAGGGGTTTGCCGCAAGTAGGGCTGACGGTTAAGTCCTCATCTTTTTGTTCGCTATTTTGCTTCATATCTTATTCAACTTTAGTTTTTCAAATCCCCTACCTGACCGTCAAGCCCTGTTCGTTCTATGCTATATTTTGCCCCCATGCCACACTCCCGTTCATTAATGGACTGGACGTTCTGACATTGAACATTTAATTACCCACAGTCTACGCAGTACCCATCATAAGGATCATTTTCTGGAATTTCAGAACCACATTGACAAATGTCAGATTGTTTATTATCATTAATATTTTTATTGAACCACCCGATATAATCATACACAGCATCGTAAACTTTTTCAATATCAAAGTCAAGGATATTTTTTGTAAATGAAACAGGTTCTACCCGACTTACATCGTTCAATCTTTTTGCGACAGGCATTAACCAATCCCAAGATTTATGATATTTAGTTTCATTGATAAAATCATTGATCTGCTTGTCTCCAAAGTGAATGCTATGAATTATGATTTCGCCAGTTGGGTATTTTGTAGAACTACCTACAACACCGCCCATAAAAAGAAGTATTAACTTATTGCCATTTTCAATTCGTTTGTTATCCATCTTAATCTATTTTAAGTTTATTATAATTTAAACATGCTCCGCAGCTTCGCAAAATACAGACATAGAACAAATCGGTTTTATGCAATAAAAGCGTCAGTACATAACTGAACGATTTTAAAGCCTGGCATTTAAGCAGTCATTTCTTTTACTGCATAAAGCCGCAAACGTTATCGGTCAGCACTACCAGTATTAAATTCAGGCATTTCTTCTATATTAATCCCATGCGTATCAAACCACCATTTTTTCGATTTACCAAAATGTTTGTTTTTTAGCCGATTATATCTTTCAATTATTTTGTTTTGCCTTTCAATTTCCTGTGTGAAAAATTCATGTTCTAATGAATAACCGTCTTTGTAAATCTCTCTAAGTATTTTACGCAACACATATCCTTGTTTAATATTAGATGGCTGATAATCGCTTTGAATTATTTTTAATGCAGTCTCTTTTAGTGTTCCAATTTTATCAACTTTCCTGCCATTCACAAACATTTCAAGTCTTTCCAATCCGAAACCAACATCAATACAATTGTCAAGAGGATTTACAATATTTCCTATTTCAACCCCATCAATAAAAAATTCTGTGCAATAACCGCCAATATCTCCATCACTCCATCTACAATTTTCATCATCAAATCTAATGTCGCTTATTCCTAAAAGTTGATAATATTTTATCCATTCTTTTCTGTTTGAATGAATTGTAACATAATTGGGCGTTAGCCCAATTCTTTTCAAGAATGTAATCCAAAATGTGATAGCACCCTCAATAGTCATTTCACGAAAAGAAAATAACCCTATCATGTTAAAATAAAGCAGGTGCGACAAATCCCCAATTTCTTCAAAGTCATTCATTCTTATGCAAGCCTGAATATTAGCGATGGTATTTTTGTAGTCGCTATTATTAAACTGATACTTGAATTGTTGCATTCCTGCTGGACAAAACAAAGTAGTTCCGTTGTATGGGTTTACTTTTCCTTCAATGCTAAAAAAAATATTTCTTTCTTCGCAAAACCTTTTATATTCTTCTGTTATGTTCATAATTATAATTTGACATTTACTAATTAATTACCCATGCCGAACACACAACATGCGGTTTGGCAATAGTTTGGCTTGATGTTGGGACATGGGCAGTTGTAGTAGCATTTAACTGCTGTTCCATCTTTGGGTCATTAATTAAACTTTTGTTCATCATTTGTACTTTTAGTTATTAATCAGCTTTAGTTCGGGCGGACGTTTTTCAAATCCATTACCTGACACAAAGACCTGTTCGTTGGGCGAAAGCTACCACCCTAAGATGCGTAGCGACATTTACCTTCACATTTCGGGTTGCTATCACAATAATTAAATGGACATCCCATTTTATCATGCTCTTTTTGTTGTTGCTGATATACTTTTTTGCGAATTATCGCCTCATCAATATCTAATTTCAATAATGCAAATTCAGCAGTTTCATGTTCTGTTTTGGCGTACATAACAGCATACCCAAGTGCTTGCTGTGCAATTAATAATCTACTCCAATTAAGTTCCATTGTGTTATATTTTAGTTTGACAAAATCTAATTAATCAACCGCCTTCGCCCAACATTCGTGTTGCTTCTATTGGGGCTGGACGTTCAATGCCTCGTCATTTTATCAC
>JAYVNT010000440.1:0-10507 GCA_043758285.1 Flavobacterium sp. | reverse complement strand
AGCATCTTTATTAGACGAAAACGGAACCATATTCTCAACCATTGACGACATTGCTGTTGGTGATGTTCGAACCAAAATTAAAGATATTCTTGGTGCTTTTATGTTCCATGGTGATGATGTGACGAAGAAAGTAAAAGTACTTTCGGGTGGCGAAAAAACGCGTTTGGCAATGATAAAATTATTGCTCGAACCAGTCAATTTATTGATACTTGATGAACCATCGAATCACTTAGACATGCGAACAAAAGATATCATCAAAGATGCGTTACGCGATTTTGATGGAACATTGATTTTAGTTTCTCACGACAGAGATTTTCTTGACGGATTAGCCACTAAAGTTTTCGAATTCGGTCACAAACGTGTCAAAGAACATTTCGAGGACATCAAAGGTTTCTTGGCACACAAAAAGATGGAAAGTTTGAGAGAAATTGAAAAATAGTGGTCAGTTGGCAGTAGCAGTAATCAGTTTTTAAATAGGCAATTTCAACAAATAAATACGAGACACCAATTCCTCACTATCATTATCTTCACAAAGCAGCAATTCAATTTGAAAGGCTGTTTTTTTGTACAACGACATTCCTTCAAATTTTTGTTTGTCGCTAATTTGAAGGCAACTTTCGAGTGTCATAGTTTTTAAATCAATCGTTCCAATGACACTTCCCATTAATTCACCATCATTGTAAGTTGAGGTTGTGTTTTCGGCGGCAGCCAAAAAATAAATAGTGTTATCAATCAAAACGGCATCGGTAAATGTTGCTTCTATTCTATTAATCTTAGGAAGAGTGAATACTTTAAATTGAACCGTTTTACTTTTTTTATCATAGCTAAAAACACCATTTTGAGCAGTTGCGCCATTACCTCTCTGAAAAAAATAAATTATAGTTTCAGTAATAATTACTCCTTCAATGTTCAGTTCGTTGTCGGCTAAGGAAATAGTTTCTTTAAGTCGGTTATATATTTTGGATAGACTTTTTTCTTTTACTTGCTTAGTTTGAAGATGGAAAGTAAATCGTCTGTCTCTTTTTTTGGTTGAACCCGAACCAAATAAATACAACTTATTATCAAATAATGTTATGGCTTCAAAATCTGCTTTGTCTTTCTTGGCAATGCTTTCCTGACTATTGTTAAAGAGTTTTATCTTGTCAAGAGTTTTATCATTGATGTTGTATTGGTACAAAAAAGTACTGTTGTCAGATACAATAAATAACGAATTATCTAGACACACTAATCCTGATGTAGCTCCAATTCCTTCGATAGTTGTGAACGCTGAAAGTTGAAATTTTTCCATAAGTTTACAAATATAAATACTTCCGTTATGAAAAGCATAAATCCAGATGATTTTAGAGTTGTTGATACTATTTCATTATCAAAAATCCCAACCGAGTTAAGCATAAAAGCCGATGATGATGAGAAGGAAGAGAAGCTTGACAAGGTTCAAGCCAAGTTAAGCAAGTTGCAAGATATAATGTATGCACACAATAGATACGGTGTCCTAATTTGCCTTCAGGGTATGGACACGAGCGGAAAAGACAGTTTGATTCGTGAAGTTTTCAAAGAGTTTAATCCGCGTGGTGTGGATGTTCACAGTTTTAAAACACCCAATTCAGCTGAGCTAGAACATGATTATCTGTGGCGTCATCATCTGGCTTTGCCCGAAAAAGGAAAGTTTGCAGTTTTCAACAGAACGCATTATGAGAACGTTTTGGTAACGCGTGTTCATCCCGAATATATTCTATTTGAAAACTTGCCAGGCATTGAAAAAGTAGAAAATATTACACCACAGTTTTGGGAAAACAGAATGGAGCAAATCAACAATTTTGAAAAGCATATTTCACAAAACGGCATTGTTGTGTTGAAGTTTTACCTCCACATGAGTAAAAATGAACAACGGAAACGATTATTGAAACGATTGGAAAATGGCGAGGACAACTGGAAGTTTTCCACTGGTGATTTGAAAGAACGCGAACGCTGGGATGATTACATGAAATATTATGAAGAAGCAATCAATAATACATCGAAAGAGCACGCGCCATGGTTCATAATTCCTGCCGATGATAAAAAAATGGCACGTTATATTGTAGCCAAAATTATTTGGGAAGAAATGCAGAAGCTTACTGATATTAAGGAACCAGAATTAGACACCGAAGTAAAAGCACACATGGAAATATACCGAAACCAGTTAGAAAAAGAATAAAAGAAAGGGTTAATAAAGGAGTTTTTAGTTTTTATATACTGCATTATACTGCGACTGCTTATAGTATGCAAAAGTGTTTCTACATATATAACACGGAGAGGTAGTAGTATGCTACAACATTTAGAACAAAAAAGCACAAACGCTTTTTGAAGTAATCATGTTTTAGGTTAGCATTTTGTTATTAAATTTTATGAAAATTGCGTAACTCAATGGCTTTGAATATAAATAAACGGATTATTTCCTCGCCGTAGTTGCATCATACGATACAAACATATTGATGTAAATGGTTCTTGAAAGCCGCATAACTACTGGAAATAGTAGTATAAACGATGCTATAATGCTAATAAATGACGTTTTTAAGCTAGTTTTTAAAACTAGAAATGAAACTATAAAAGCGGCAACTCCTACTGCAATATTCAAACCATAGCTGACATACATGGCACCATAAAAAAAGGAAGGTTCAATTTGATACTGCAATCCGCAGTGGCTGCAATGGTCATTCATTTTGATGCAATTCTGGATATGCAGCAGGTTTTTGTCTAAATACATACTTTCTTCCTGACATCTTGGACAAGTTCCTGTTAAAATGCTATTTAGTTTGGATCCTTTTTTTAACATTTGCAAAAATTTTAACTTTGTTCCGTTTGGTCTTATGATCTCGGGTCTACAAAGGTAAATCTTGAGGAAGCTTTACACTATTAATTGGCAATTCTTTTTATGTTAAATATTCACAATTTATCGGTTTCGTTTGGTGGTTCGTATCTTTTTGAAGAGGTAACTTTTCGATTGGGTTCTGGAGATAGAGTAGGACTGGTAGGGAAAAACGGTGCAGGCAAATCGACGATGCTCAAAATTTTGGCGGGCGATTTCAAACCTGATTCGGGACAAATCGCTACGGAGAAAGAAGTGAAAATGGGTTTTCTTCGTCAGGATATTGATTTTGAACACGGCAGAACGGTGCTTGAAGAAGCGTATGAAGCTTTTGTGGAAATTAAATCTGTTGAAAAAAAGCTCGAAGAAATCAACCATCAATTGGTTACTAGAACCGATTATGAAAGTGCTGAATACAGCCAAATCATTGAAGACTTATCTGATTATACGCATCGGTTTGAACTGCTTGGCGGCTATAATTATGTTGGTGATACAGAGAAAATCTTATTAGGATTGGGTTTTAAAAGAGATGTTTTCAACGATCAAACCGATACTTTTTCAGGCGGTTGGCGTATGCGAATTGAGTTAGCCAAATTGTTATTGCAATCTAATGACATTTTGTTGCTGGATGAGCCAACGAATCACTTGGATATTGAGAGTATCATTTGGTTGGAAGGATTTCTTCGAAATTTTCCCGGCGTTGTCGTGATTGTTTCGCACGATAAAATGTTCTTGGATAATGTTACCAATAGAACCATTGAAATTTCTTTGGGGAAAGCTTATGATTTCAACAAACCGTATTCGGAATATCTAGAATTGCGTCATGAAATTCGCGAAAAGCAATTGGCTACGCAAAAAAATCAGGCGAAGAAAATTGAGGAAACCGAAAAGTTAATCGAAAAGTTTCGTGCCAAAGCGTCTAAAGCGTCGATGGCGCAATCGCTAATTAAGAAATTGGATAAAGTTGAACGTATCGAAGTAGATGAAGACGATAATTCGGTGATGAATATTTCGTTTCCTTTATCTAAATCGCCCGGAAAAGTGGTAATTGAGGCCGAAGATGTGACGAAAGCGTATGGCGATAAAGTTATTTTAAAAGATATTTCACTGCTTGTAGAACGCGGAAGCAAGATTGCTTTTGTGGGACAAAATGGTCAAGGAAAATCTACGCTAATCAAAGCGATTGTAAACGAATTTAAGTATCAAGGCAATATCAAGCTGGGTCATAATGTTCAAGTGGGTTATTTTGCTCAAAATCAGGCGGAATATTTAGATGGCGAAATCACATTGTTAGAAACCATGACTAATGCTGCAACAGATACGAATCGTTCGAAAGTTAGAGATATGTTAGGTTCGTTTTTGTTTCGTGGCGATGATGTAGACAAGAAAGTGAAAGTCCTTTCGGGTGGCGAGCGAAACCGATTGGCGTTGTGCAAACTATTGTTGCAACCCATCAATGTTTTGTTGATGGATGAACCAACGAATCACTTGGATATAAAATCAAAAAACGTATTAAAAGCAGCACTACAAAAATATGAAGGTACATTATTGTTGGTTTCTCACGATAGAGATTTTTTGCAAGGCATGTCTAATTTGGTTTACGAATTTAAAGACCAAAAAATAAAAGAATATCTCGGCGACATAAACTATTTCTTGGAACAACGCAATATGGAAAATATGCGAGAAGTAGAAAAGAAAGACGTTGCCAAAAAGGAAGTTCTGGTAGCGAATATAAAGGTTTCCTATGAAGATCAAAAGAAAGGTAAATCATTGCAAAACCGATTAAGTAAAGTAGAAAGCCAAATTAAACAACTGGAAATCGATATTCAAGCCGATGATAAAGCATTGGCATCGAATTATGACAAACACATTGAAGACGCAAATTTCTTCATGGCATACAACAAGAAAAAGAAAGAATTAGACAAGCTATTGGAAGAATGGGAAGTGGTGCAAGGCGAAATTGATTTGATGTAACAAAAAAGATTTCCTAATTGGAACTCTTTTCGCATTATTTGTCATAAACAAACTTGACAAAAGTAGTGTCTTTTTTAGTGTCAAAATTAATTCGTCTGTTTGATTTTTCTTGTAACTCAAAGTTTCCGTTAACAGTGCACTTAGCTTCTGCAAAAAGGTATCCTGTTTCGGTGGTAATTATAGCTTTGTATAGACTGTCTTTCACTACTTCTTTCATAGGATAATCTTCTGTCCAACTTAATGGTTTTCCGTTGCCCCGAATACCAACCCACTGAACTGCTTTTACTTTTGACACATCGAGTGTTACTACAACAACTCTTTTGTATGTTTTTTGAACACAGCTGCTCAATATAAAAGCAGCCAATAGCGTGATAAAACCTATACTTGTTTTCATGATATTTTTGTTTTTTTAGTTAGTAAATAATCTATACCAAATCTTCCTGAACCTAAAATAAAGTAGGTTATTGACATCCACAAAAAGCCCATTGCTGGAAGCATCATCCATGATTCTTCTTTCCATTGCTGCATAAAAATGGCTACCAGCATGGTTGTAGCAATAAGGAATGAAGCAATTCGTGTTTGAAAACCTAGAAGTAACATTAATCCGCCGATTGCTTCCGCAAACGCTCCCATCCAAGCAAAGAAAGCTGGAGCAATGGCAAATATTCCGCCGTATGAAGCTACATCGTTAGGAAACCAAAAGGCAACTTCAAAAAAACCTAGATTATTATCTGCTGGTGACCACGGTAATCCAAATTTTGCTGCACCAAAATTAGCCGTCAATAAGAAGCCACAAACAACTCTTGGAATGGTTAAAAATAAGTCTTGTGACCAATGTGGTAATAAAAAGGGTTTGGTGATTTTTTGTATAAGTGTCATTATTTTAATTTTTATAACCCATAGATAATCCAGTATCGCCAGTTACATATAAATCGACTGATGCTTGTTCATTCGATTTATTTTCAATGACTAGAGCAGTATTTTTATCGGTATTTACGGTAATAGTTTCATTTGGGCTAACTACAATTGGAGAATGTGTTCCGCCAGCTATTGGTGCCAAAAAAACTTTTAAATCGTGGTTGCAAACATTTTTCAGTTTTACTTTAAAAGTGCCGTGTTCATTATTACCTAATACAAAACTGTCATTAGGTTTAATAATGGTATTTGAAGTCAAGGAACCAAAAACGCCGCAAGATGTAATACTAAGCGCAAATAGAATAGTTGTGATAATTGTTTTCATAAGTAAAGTTTAATGATTTATAATGAGGCAAAGTTGCATCAATGAAATCAACCAATCGCTTCAAATTATGATTTGAGACCTATTTTGAAATTATGGGAAGTATTGTAAAAGCTAAGACACGAGTTTTTCTAGGTATTTTTTTGGCGAAAGCCCAGTATTTTTTTTGAAAGCTCTGTTAAAAGTAGCTTTAGAATTAAATCCACAGTCAAATGCAATTCCGAGTAACGTAGATTTTTTATGTTCATTATTTTCAAATGCTTTTTTAACAGCTTCTATTCGATAATTATTGATAAAGTCATTAAAGTTTACTAGAAATCCTTGGTTAATTTTTTTTGAAACTATGGCAACATTGGTTTCTAGTTTTTGTGCCAAATCAGATAAAGTTAATTCTGGGTTTTGAAATAGTTTTTCGCTAATTATGAGTGCCTCTATTCTGCTTTTCCAAAGTGATATTTCTGCTGATGGATTAGTCTCAGTTATTTGATAATCAATATAAATTGGTATTTCTTCTTCATTATGATTGGTTAAGAGTAGGACAGATTTGTTTTCAAATGCCGAAATCCTGAAAGGGATTTTGGTTTCAACAGTGTTGGAATAGCCCGAAATAGCAATAAAATACATAATTAACGAAAAAAACAAAAAGAACCACCAACTTCCTTGATAAGAATTCAAATCTGGAAAAAACAAGCATAAAATATCAAATACTATTGGTAAAATTAGCATTAACATAAAGCTGTATAAATAGGTTTTTATCCATTTAAACAACACTTTATCGGCATAGCTGACAACTTGGACAATTAGTTTTTTGTACAAATTGTAATATCTATTACTCAAAATAAAATAAACCAACATAGATAATAAACCTGCTTTTTGATACCAATAATCAAAATCTTTGTCTAGTCCGTCTTTATAGAAAAAGTAATCATGCAAAATCAATTTATCATAAACCCACATTGATAATGTGTAGAATAGATATAGAATTCCTGGTAAAAGATGCAACCAACTTTTTTTGGCAAATCGAAAAGATGGATTGAGTAAACTTTGGGTGTAAAAATACAGTATTGGTCCAACAAGAAATAAATGCTGAAACGGCACATAAAATAATATATCACGATAGGGTTGATTGTCATACCAACCAGCAAAACCAAGCATCCATGGTGCAATGTAAAAGCTACATAAAAGGATAAATATACTCAACCAATAATTGGGTTTGTTACCCGTTCGAGCGGCTTTTATAAATAATAAAAAACTGTAAAGCAAACCTTGTGAAAAGGAAATAAGCAACAACGAACTGAAGAAATTAAAGTCAAATCGCATGAGTCAAATTTATTTAAATGGGTGCCTTTGTTGCCAAACCAATGTTGGTTCTAGTTTCGGAAATATTTTGTCGAAATACTTGTTAATCCATTTGTTTTCATGATGTATAAATCCAGACATCACAATGGGTATTGCACCAATAGAACTTTTTATTTCTAGTGCTGTTCTCCCAAAAATTATTTTTTTGAATTGCTTTTCAATCCCAAATTTTGTCATGTTGTATAGCATATTCAAATACACCATTTTTTCTTTTTGGATTTGCTCGTCATAGCCCAAAAAATAGGTTTCAAGTGTGTTGCCGTTAAGTAACAAGGAGTGAAAACCAATTAATTCATTATGTAAAAAATAACCAATCAAAATAAATCGATTTTCACATTCTTTTTTAAAGGATGAGAAATGATTTTTAGCTAAAAAAAAAGTGTTGAAAGGAGCATTTTTTGCTACATAATGATACAATTCATAAATTCTATTTTCATGCAAAATAATCTCTTCCGATGATAATTCTCGAGTTTCAATACCTTCAAATTTTTTATGTGCTCGTTTGTATTGATCGCGATATTTTTTGGAAAAAGCTGCTACATAGTCTTCATTGGTTTCCCAATTGTTATCCAATTCAAAAATCATATTGGGTTGTGTATTGAATTCATACATATTTGAAAAGCTTGAATTTCTAAGTTCAACAGCACAATCTTGATAGAAATCTTTGAAAGAAACAATATGAATTTTTATATTTTGGTTTTTAAAATAAACTGTAATTTCATTGGCACATCCTAGTAATATTTGTCCAATTTTTTCCAACGCTATTTCTTTATTGAAAACATAGCCGTTTTGCCCTGTAATCATATTGTTTCCCAAAAACAGTGCATGAGAGGCAAAGTTTTTGAAGATAAAATTCCTTATGAAGGTTTTAAAACATTTGTCTCGTTCACCAAATGATTCTAATTTATTCAAATTAAGATATTGTGCAATTGCCACGCCGATTAGTTCTGTGTTTTCAAAAACACCAATGTAAAAACATTGCATATTTGTGGGTGCAGAGTCTTCTAAAACTTTTAAATAAGGTGTTTGTAAAAAAGCGTTTTCACGAGCAACTTCATCCCAAGAATAGGGAAGTTGTGCTATTGATGTATATATTTTATTAGTAATTGATTTCAAATTGGCAAAAAAAATCGCTCTACAAATGTAGAGCGATTGATTAATAATAAAATGTTAAAATTATTGCATCATACAAATAATACCGCCCATTATCACGAAACAAACTACCCAAAAACCTCCTGTTACTAGTACATACTTGAAACTCCTTCTTTCATACAAAGCGTTTGTTCCAATTAAAGGTAGTGCTAGAAATAATCCTGTCATAAAGCCATGTAATGCGCCATGTTTGAATGTTCGAAAAGCTGTTCCATAATCTGCCATAAATGCATTGTAGGATGGTAATGCTTTTGATGTATCACCACCAATCATTCCCAATGCACCAAACTGATGAATAGTTAACACTTGTAATATTAATGCCATCAAAAAAGCATAAACAAATGAACCTGCTAACATTTTAATCATGTTAGCTCCTTTCATGTCTTCTTCTTTTAACCCTGCTTCTTTCATCCAAATATTTCCAAAAACTTTTGTGTTATACCAAATAAATCCGACAACAAGCGTTGACAAAGCTGCTAGTAATAATGCTAAGAAATTGATGTTCATAATTATATATTTTATTGGTTAGTGTATCAAAAGTATAAAAATATTATTCAATAATATTTTTTTGTGGTAAATAGTGTTTTTTATGTGTAAAAAACAACAAAAACATAAGATTAATATAGGTAAATTTTAATTAAAAGAGCATTTCATCGATTATATTTGTTCTTAAACGATTAATAAGATAGTTTTACATCGTCATTAACTTCAAACCTCAAAATGATATGAAAACAATTATTACCTTCGTAACGCTGCTTTTAGTTTCGGCTTCTAGCTTCGCAGAAATCTCTTCAACTGAAAAAAATGCTTTGGTTAAACTTAACAAAGCTACAAAAGGTTCGCAATGGATTAACAAATGGGATTTAAAATCACCGGTATCAACTTGGTATGGTGTTGAAATTCAGAACGACAAAGTCGTTTCTATTAAATTGGTTAACAACAACCTTACGGGAATTTTACCACCAGAAATTGGTGATTTAACATCACTACAAGTTTTAAATCTCTTTAGAAATAATTTGTATGGTGCTTTGCCAGCAACAATTGGAAATTTAAAAAATTTAACAAAACTTAATGTTGCTTTCAACCAAATTTCTGGACAAATCCCAGAAAATCTTGGTAATGCCCTTCAATTGAAAACGCTTGAAATGCACATGAATAGATTGACTGGAGTACTTCCAGTAGGCATAGGTAGTTTGTCAAGTTTAGAAACTTTGTCATTATTTAATAACGAAATTGAAGGTCAAATTCCAATGTCATATTATCAATTAAAATCGTTAAAAATTTTATTACTAAACAGTAACAAACTTTCAGGTAAATTGGACAAAGAAGTTTCTAACCTATCTTCATTAGAAACGTTAAGTTTGTTTGAAAATAAAATTGATGGACAAGTTCCTTTTGATTTAGAAAAATTAGGGCACTTAAAAGAAATGAACATTTCATATAATATGTTCAACGGATTAGTTTCGAAAAACTTGTCTAAATTGGACACTTTAAATATGACAATGGTAAATGATGAAGGGGTTGCTACTACTTTGAAAGTAAATATAGATAAAAACTCAGCAGTCGCTGCTGATGAATAAGACTTCTTGTTTTGTGTTTATAAAGTTGAATTTTGTTAGGTAAAAAAGTCTTGAGAAATCAAGACTTTTTTTGTAAACTATCTTATTCAATAGTTATTCAGCAGCAACTAATTTTGAGGTGCTTCTATAAATGTATTGATTGTAGATATGTCTTCTAGCAAAACGGCTTGGCGATTCAGCGTTCACCATTTTGATATATATAGGTCTTAAAATCCCAAAATACTCAAACGAACTTCCATCTAAAAAAGTGATGTATAGAACCCCTTTCTCATAATGAAAATCAGAAATATTAATACTAGCTGTTATTCTTGTGTATTCTGCTTTGTCTTTTTCTAAAGTTTCGGGAGCAATACTTACCAA
>JAYVNT010000439.1:0-3407 GCA_043758285.1 Flavobacterium sp. | reverse complement strand
ATAAAGACGACGTGACACAGTCCTTAATTAAAAAATAAAATATTATGAGAAAATTAGCATCAATACAAAAAATTAAAAATATAGAATCAATTGAAGGTGCAGAAGCTATTGAAAAAGCAAGTGTATTGGGCTGGCAATTAGTAATTCGTAAAGCAGAATTTAAAATAGGAGACCTTTGTGTATACTTTGAAATTGATAGTGTATTACCAGATAGACCAGAGTTTGAATTCATACGAGCTAAAACAAATCGTATTAAAACAATTAAACTTCGCGGACAAATCTCCCAAGGCATTTGTTTTCCTTTAACTATTTTACCAGATGGAACAAGTGTTGAGGAAGATATGGATGTGACAGAATTATTAGGCGTGACTAAATTTGAACCGCCTATACCAGCCAATTTAGCAGGAGAAATAAAAGGCTTGTTCCCTTCATCCATTCCTAAAACAGATGAAACCAGAGTACAAGTTCTAGAAGCACTTTTAAAAAAACATGAAGGTACTTCTTGTTATATCACTGAGAAATTAGACGGTAGTTCTGTAACCTTCTATTTAAAAGATAATGAATTTGGAGTATGTTCAAGGAATTTAGATTTGCTATTTAACGAAAGTAACTCAATGTGGAAATTTGCTTTAGAAAACAACTTGGAGGAAAAATTAAGGGCGCTAAATAAAAACATTGCATTGCAAGGAGAAATTATTGGAGAAGGAATTCAAAAAAATAAATATAAATTAAGAGGGCAAACTATTTATTTCTTTAATGTTTTTGATATTGATTCTTACCGTTACTTCTCATTAAATGAATTAAAGAGTACATTAAGTAACCTTAATTTACTTATGGTTCCAGTAATTGATGAAAATTATTTATTAGAAAACAATGTTGCGGCTGTGATAGCAAAATCTCAAATGAAATCTGTTTTTAATAAAGACACCATTGCTGAAGGTATTGTTATTAGGCCTATTGAGGAAGAAATGGATAATTACATTATGCAAGGACGAGTGTCTTTTAAAGCCATCAATCCAAATTTTTTAATTAAGTACGACGAATAAAATAAAACACAAATTAAAATGAAACAACGACCGTATAGTTATCAAATACAAATTTATCAACCACTTTTTTATGATTGATAAGGATTGGTATGTATTCACATAAGCCCAATCCGTAAAAAGATTGGGCTTTTTTATTTATTGTCGAATCGTCTAATTGGCAGGACGTCAGAGTTTGAATCTGAGAATAGTGGTTCGACTCCATTTTCGACAACATGCTTTCTTAGCCCAACTGGTAGAGGCACTTGTTTTAGAAACAAGGTAGTGTAAGTTCGAATCTTACAGGAAGTACAAAGGAGAAATAACTGAGCGGGGCTCAGACTTGCTTGCTAAGCAAAGTGTCCGCTAAATGCGGATGGGTGTCGTGAACTCATTTCTCCGCAAACAAAAAGGAGAGTAGCGATCAATGGTGATCATCCAGACTTGAAATCTGGCGCGGTCTGCAAGGACAGGGTTCGATTCCTATACTCTCCGCTAAATTGGGATGTAGCTCAACGGTTAGAGTAAGTGCCTTATACGCACAAGGTTGTTAGTTCGATTCTAACCGCCCCAACAAAATAACATAACGGGAAGTAGAGGAGTCAGGTCGTCCTCGCTGGCTTTGGAAGCTAGAGCTCGCAGGTTCGAATCCTGCCTTCCCGACAAATGGAAATATAGCAAAGATGGTCAATGCAGCGGACTGAAAATCCGAAGATGTAGGTTCGAGTCCTACTGTTTCCACAAACGATTCATAGCTCAATTGGATAGAGCATTCGATTACGAATCGAAAGGTTTAAGGTTCGAGTCCTTATAAATCGACAAGATAGACGGGAAGTATTCCAATGGTAGGATACGTGTTTTGGATACATGAGGTTGTAGGTTCGAGTCCTGCCTTCCCGACAAAAAATTAAATGGTGAGATTAGTGTAAAGGCTAACACAACGGATTGTGAATCCGTTAATACTGAGTTCGAGTCTCGTATCTTACCCAAAGGGAATGCGCTAACGATGGCGTGTTAGGGCGGACTGTAACTCCGTTGCTTTATAGCTTAGTAGGTTCGAATCCTACCATTCCCACTTTAATCTTCCAAAGTTTAAAAACTTAAGGATTCGTTCATTGACATTTTAAGTTATATGTTTTGATATTTATTAAGTGTTTGTTTCAAACGTGATTGAATTTTTCCAGACAATCTTTTTGGACTCAATATTTTAATTTGTTCGCCAAAGCCGAGTATCTCTTTTTCTAATTCAAAATTCCAAATCACATCAATTGAAAAAATTGTTCCGTCAGTATCTTCTTTCAATATTTTTTGTGAAGGATGTATTGGTTTAGTTATAATGTATGGAGCGTGTTCTTTAACCATTTTCAATACAACAGTTTGCGGAGTTTGATTAGGCATTTTTGAAACACCAATTACATCATCAAAATAAGTACTCACATCAAAATCAGGCTTATGATATTTTTCTAAACTTAATTCTTTGAATTGTTCAATCCTATCCAAGGCCAATATCATTATAGCTTTTCCCTTTTTATTTGCACCTAATACAAACCATCTGTTACGATATTCTTTAAGCATAAAAGGATAAAACACAATTATCTGCGGAAGCTTTGCTTTAAAGGATTGGTAGGTAATTTCAATTGTTTTTTTATTTATGATGGCTTTATGTAAAGGATCAATATGTTTTAGTCCTTTCAGGAGTTCGTTTTTTTCAAAATCAATATAAGATTTTCCTTTGTGTTGTTGCTTGTAAAGCTTGTCTTCCAAACGAGTAACCATTCCGTTTAACTCTTGAAAATATCCAAAGCCCTTGAATTGCTTAAGAACATCTAGCACTTCATTCAACGTGCCCAAATCTTGTTGTGTTAAAGGAGAATTAGTAATACTATAGTTTTTATCTTCATAGTAATAGAATTTTTTATCCATAACAACAATTGGAGCATTGTATCCAAGTTTTTCACTGCGCATATTTTGAATGTCTAGTTGGATAGTACGTTTACTTACGCCATTAGTAATGCCTTCGTATTCATAAATTGCGTCCGAGCAGGCTTCCATCAAGTCCTCCAGAGTCCATTTGCGAAAACGATTTTGCAAACAAGCATCGATGGTTTTATATCTAATAAGTGCTAATTTATTAATAGGCATAGTTTTATTTTTAAAAGTATAGTAAAGGTAAAAAAACAAATTTACTGCGCAATCTATTTGCGCAGTAAATATTATTTACGGTTTGATGTAAAATTTGTTAAGCTGAAAATCAGGCATTTAATCTAAATAGTAAAAATTACTACAACTACGCAATTACACTGCGCAGAACTGTTTAACCTTTGTGTCGTTGATTTAAAGCAATAAAGTTCTTTGAAAATATTATCCTGATTTCAGGATTAAAAA
>JAYVNT010000438.1:0-10544 GCA_043758285.1 Flavobacterium sp. | reverse complement strand
TAAAGTCTAATTTAAACAAAATGAGCCCGATAAAATATCGAGCTCATTATTATCAAAATTAATTATAAATTTGTCCAAACTTTTGGGTGCAGTCTATTTTTGTATTTGGGTTTTTTGTTTTTGTAATACGTAATCATATCACTATTCTTCTCCTTCGTCGTCCTCATCAAAATTGTCAGACACCTCAAAATCATCATCATCTTCACTATCATCATCCGAACCGCCTTTGTCATTCAATAAATCCTCTTCTTCCTCTTCTTCATTTTCATCTGGAGCGTCTTCATCATCATCCAATCCTTTAATTGGATTTATTGGTTCAACCACAGAATCAATATCTTCCTCTTCGTCATATTTTTCCATACGACTGGCTAGTTTAGTACTCACTTTTACCAAGTAAATAGTGTCCTCAGTTTTTACTTCAACAGCTTCAATCAATTCGTTTTGAGCATTTCTAAAACGAATAATGTGCGAGTCATCATAACCCTCAGGAAATTTTTCTACTAATAAATTTAGTATGTCTCCAGTTAGTTTAGCATAGTCTACAATAATTCTTCTCATAAAAAAATCTTTTATAAATCAAGTAAGTAAGCAAATATTAAAGGTACAACAATTGTTGCATCCGATTCTACAATAAATTTGGGTGTATGAATATCAAGTTTTCCCCAAGTGATTTTTTCATTGGGAACAGCACCGGAATATGAACCGTAACTGGTAGTCGAATCCGATATTTGGCAAAAATAACTCCAAAAAGGTACTTCATGCATTTCCATATCTTGATAAAGCATTGGAACAACACAAATAGGAAAATCTCCTGCGATTCCGCCACCAACTTGAAAGAAACCTAATCCTTTTCCGGAAGAGTTTTTCGGATACCAATCGGCTAACCACATCATATACTCAATGCCACTTTTCATTGTGGTTGGTTTAAATTCTCCTTTGATACAATAGGAAGCAAAAATATTTCCCATAGTACTATCTTCCCAACCTGGCACTACAATTGGCAAATTCTTTTCGGCTGCAGCAACCATCCAGGAATCTTTTGGATCTATTTCGTAATATTGTTTTAACACACCCGAATTAATCATTTGATACATGAATTCATGCGGAAAATAGCGTTCTCCATTTGAGTCAGTATTGTTCCAAATGTCATATAAATGAGATTGTAATCTGCGAAAAGCTTCTTCTTCTGGAATGCAAGTGTCAGTAACTCGGTTATAATGATTTTCTAATAAATCCCATTCCTCTTGGGGTGATAAATCGCGGTAATTAGGTACTCTTTTATACGAATTGTGAGCCACCAAATTCATAATGTCTTCTTCCAAATTGGCGCCAGTACAAGAAATAATATGCACTTTATCTTGACGAATCATTTCGGCTAAAGATTTTCCTAATTCGGCCGTACTCATTGCGCCTGCAAGTGAAATCAACATTTTACCATTGTCAAGTAAATGCGCTTCATATCCTTTTGCTGCATCAACAAGTGCTGCCGCATTGAAATGAAGGTAATGTTTTTCTATAAACTGGCTTATTGGTCCTTTGCTCATTCTATTAGTTTCAAGTTTGTGTTTGAACATTTCAAAGAAAATCTATTTTTTTAAAACTACAAACAGTTTTTCTAATTTAATTTTGTAAAAATTACGGTTTATTGACACTGTATGTACTTACGATTTCTTATCGTAACCTAATATTTTCAAAACGTCATCAGCAGTTTGTTGTTCTGAAAAAACTTCAGTTGCCAAAATTCCATTTTCATCTTTATCAATTAAAATATGTTTCGGTTGCGGAATCAAGCAGTGATGTAAACCACCATAACCACCAATGGTTTCCTGATAAGCACCAGTATTAAAGAAACCTATATATAATGGTTTCTCTTTATTATATTTTGGCAGATAGATAGCGTTCATATTCTGCTCTGAGTTGTAATAATCATCGCTGTCACAAGTCATTCCTCCTAATAATACTCTTTCATACGTATCATTCCAGCGGTTTACGGCAAGCATTATAAATCGTTTGTTGATTGCCCAGGTATCGGGTAAAGTAGTTATAAATGAACTATCAATCATGTTCCATGCTTCTCTGTCGTTTTGTTGCTTTTGGTACAAAACCTGATAAATTGCTCCACCAGATTCTCCAACAGTAAACGACCCAAACTCAGTAAAAATATTTGGAACATCAACTTCTTCATCATCGCAGGCTATCTTAATCTGATTTATGATTTCGTCAATCATGTATTGGTAATCAAATTCAAATGCCAAAGAATTTTTAATTGGAAATCCTCCGCCAATGTTTAATCCATCAAGTGACGGACATTCTCGTTTTAGTGCAATATAAACTTTGATACATTTTAATAATTCGTTCCAGTAATATGCGGTATCATTAATTCCTGTATTGATAAAAAAGTGGAGCATTTTCAACTCAAGATTTTCATTTTCCTGAATTTGTTTTTTGTAGAAGTTTACAATGTTTTTGTATCCAATTCCAAGTCGAGAAGTATAGAACTCAAACTTTGGTTCTTCTTCGGCAGCAATTCTGATTCCGATTTTGAATTTACCTTTAATTTGCTCCTGTAATAAATCCAATTCCTCATAATTATCTATAATTGGAATTGTGTTTTTATGACCATGGTTAATCAAACGTGCAATATTTTCAATGTATTGGTCGCGTTTGAAACCGTTACAAATGATATAAGTGCTTTTATTAATTTTTCCGTTCTCCAATAATTTCTCAACAATATTTATATCAAAAGCCGAAGAGGTTTCAATATGAATATTGTTTTTGAATGCTTCATTCATTATGTATTGAAAGTGGGAACTTTTGGTACAATAGCAATAGTAATATTTGGCTTCATACTTATTTTTTTCCATTGCGTGTCTAAACCAATTTTTAGCTCTTTTGATGTTATTGGAAATTTGTGGTAAATAAGTAAACTTTAAAGGTGTACCATACTGTTCAACTAATTTCATCAAATCAATATTGTGAAATTGGAGCTGGTTTTCTTTGTTTAACGTGAATTCTTCTTGAGGGAAGTAATAGGTCTGATTAATTAAGTCGTAATATTTAGTGTTCATTATAGTTTGTGAAATTTAGATTAAATTATTTTATAAAAACAAAGTAATCTAGAATTCAAACTCGAATGTTAGCGTAAATTATAGGGAGTTTTTCTTGAAATAAAAAAGTGATTTGAGCACACAAAGCCATTAAATAATTTTTGATTATATAAAATTTATTAAAAAAAGTAAAGAATTTTGGGACATTTTCTTGACCATAAATGCTATAAATAGAAGTGTTGGCACTTTTTTTCATTGGGGCAAATGTAAAAAATAAAATAGTCGAAATACATTTATTACCATCAAAATTATGTTAACTTTTATAATCCATAAAAGATTTAATAATTAATTCATTTTCAACTTCTTGGTTAATTTTAATATTTCCAATTCCGTCAAGTAATGCAAATTGAATTTTACCGTATTCGTTTTTTTTATCGTGAATGAGTAAATCAAGAATTGGTTTAAGGTCATCTTCTTCAAAAACTACCGTTTCAAAAATAGCATTGATACCATTTTTTATTTCCAGATATTCTTCTACCGAAAGTAGTTTTTTTTGCCAAGAAATATAACTTTCCAAAATCATTCCAATGGCAATAGCTTCACCATGTAACAAGGTTTTTTTGTTTTTGTTTTCCAAAAAATAACTCTCAATAGCATGTCCTAAAGTGTGACCAAAATTCAATGCTTTACGAATTCCGTTTTCAGTTGGATCCTGCATTACAATTTCATTTTTAATTTCTATAGAACGATAAATCAAAGTATCAAAATCTGCAAAATCGCTTTCATTTAAATCTTTAAATTCAGCCCAATATTTGGTATCGAATATCAATCCGTGCTTTAGCATTTCTGCCAATCCAGAGCGCATTTCGTTTTGAGGCAAGGTTGCTAAATATTCTGTATCAACTAATACCAATTTTGGCACATTGATTACACCAATTTGGTTTTTTAAGTTACCTAAATCAACTCCGTTTTTACCACCAACAGAAGCATCTACCATGGCTAAAAGCGTGGTTGGAATGTGAATAAAATCAATACCTCTTTTAAAAGCGGAAGCTACAAATCCGCCAATATCGGTAATTACACCGCCACCAACATTAATCAAAATGCTTTTTCTATCGCCACCAAGTTCAGTTAAAATGTTCCAAATTTCTACACAAGTGTTTATGTTTTTCTCACTTTCGCCTGGTTCTATTTCAATAATTTCTATCGTTTTTTCTGCAGCTAAAAATGAAAGAAATTTTGGTAAGCAATATTCGTTTGAGTGTGTATCTGTCAAGATAAAAATATTGGAATAGTTGTTCTCTTCAATAAATTTATTGAGCGCTTGATATTCATCTTCTCCAAAATAAATTGGATAACCATTGGCTTGAATAGCGGACATATAGAATTTTGTATAAAGAGTTGCAAAATAAGGTATTTTTTCCTAATAACTGAATATCTTTTTAATTGAAATAATTACTTTTTTTATTTTTTAATAAGCAAATAAGCTTTACTTTTGTTTAATTATTTAAAATAAATATTAAACAAAATATTTTGAAACCAATAATTGCAAATTTAGAAAACAAACTATTTGATGAAATTCAAATCGATAGAATTATAGAAATGGCTTGGGAAGACCGAACCCCTTTTGATGCTATTAAATTTCAATTTGGAATCTCCGAAGCTGAAGTTAAAGTTTTAATGAAAAAAGAATTAAAATTTAGAAGCTACAAACTATGGCGAGAACGTGTTGAAAATTGTAAAACAAAACATGTAGCCAAACGCGTGGATTGCATTGATAGATTCAAATGCAATATGCAACGAGCTATCTCAAATAATAAAATTTCGAAGCGATAAATAAATTCAGAAATGAAAAAAAGACAAATACCCGACAATATAGTTTATTCTGATCAACATGGATACAATGCAAGTGTATTGCCTTATGCAACTAGTGTTGGTGCGCCTGCAATTAGAGTAGATGATTTAGTTTCCTGGAAAAGTAGAGGCATCTCAAATGTTAACAAAGAATTTGAAAGTAAGTTCAACGAGCTTAAAATTCAGTATCAGAATTTAATTGAAGAATTTGAATGGAATGAATTAGTATATGGTGCTCGGTTTTCATTTGAACCTGTAGTTGGTGAGATTTATTATTTGTATCAAGGCGACGATGGAATCAATTTTCTATCCTTGATTTCTCCGCAAGAATGGAACAAAGAACACATAGGAACTTTCAAATTGAACAGCGATAGAAAGTGGATTCTACTTAATAAAATAGAAACTATTTTTTCATAATATCCAAAAGATGAGCAACAAAATTTATATAAATAGTATTGATATTGAGAATTTAGATAAGCAAAAGCGAGTACATTTGATAAATAGTTTGGGTGGATTCAAAAGTGTTGCTTTGGTTGGAACATCTGATAATCAAGGAAATACTAATTTAGGTATTTTTAGTTCATTTTTTCATATTGGAGCCCATCCACCACTCATCGGAATGATATTTCGTCCTAGTCCGCCAGAGCGAGATACCATGCGAAATATTATAAATACTGGTTTTTATACCATAAATCATATCAATGAAAAGATATACAAACAAGCGCACCAAACTTCGGCTAGATATGATGCAGTAATATCTGAATTTGAAGCAACGGATTTGAAAACAGAATACAAAAATGATTTTTTTGCGCCTTTTGTAGCTGAAAGCAATATCCAATTAGGAGTGAATTTTAAAGAGAAAATAGATATTTCCATCAATAATACGATTATGATTATTGCTGAAATTGTTCAAATTTATATTCCTGAAGATTGTCTAATTAAAGATGGTTTTATCGATATAGAAAAAGCAAATACCATTACCTGTTCTGGTCTAGATAGTTATCACAAAACCGTTCAATTGGACAGATTGAGTTATGCAAAACCCGATAAGGAAATTACTTCATTACTTCAAAATTGAATAAAAAAGCTATAAATATTGTTTGGTTCAAACGTGATTTACGTTTTACAGATCACGAACCACTTTTCATGGCACAACAAGAAAATATTCCAATTCTTTTAGTGTATTTTTTTGAACCATCAGTGATGGCATACGATGATTCGGATGTGCGTCATTGGCTATTTGTATATGAATCCTTACAAGAAATGCAGCATAAATTGAACTCGGTTGCTACTGAAATATATTTTTTTCACAACGAAGTTCAAACCGTTTATGAAAAATTACATCAAGTTTATGACATAAAAACAGTTTTTTCACATCAAGAAATTGGGAATAAAATCACTTTTGATAGAGATGTCTCGATGCAATCTTTTTTTGACGAAAAGAATATTCATTGGAAACAATCGCAAATGCACGGTGTCATTCGAAAATTAAAATCTCGAAACGATTGGGACAAACGTTGGGAAAAAGTGATGCGTGCCGAACCTAAAATAATTGATTTAAATACGTTTCAATTTGAAAGTTTAGCTAATGATTTTTATGCAAAGTTAAAAGGAAATGAACTTCCATTGGCCATTACAACACGGAACAAAAACTTCCAACAAGGTGGCGAATATTGGGCTTGGCGTTATTTGGATAGTTTTGCAAAAGAACGTCATGTTAATTACAGCAAACACATTTCCAAACCCAATTTAAGCCGAAAAGGTTGCAGCCGATTGTCGCCCTATTTGACCTATGGAAACATCAGCATGCGAATGATTTATCAATATACCAACCAATTTTATGAAGGTTCACCAAACAAAAGGGCGATGCTAAATTTTGTTTCCCGATTGCATTGGCATTGCCATTTTATTCAAAAATTTGAAGACGAATGTCGCATGGAATTTGAAAATATTAACAAAGCATACAACACTTTAGTAAAACCTAAAAATGGAACCTACATAAAAGCATGGCAAGAAGGCAAAACAGGAGTTCCAATAGTTGATGCATGCATGCGATGTGTTGTGGCGACGGGATATCTTAATTTTAGAATGCGTGCGATGGTTGTTTCGTTTTTCACCTTTAACTTGTGGCAAGATTGGCGTGAATTGCATTTTTTGGCACGACAATTTCTCGATTACGAACCCGGAATTCATTATCCGCAATTACAAATGCAATCCGGAACAACTGGAATTAATACCATTCGAATTTATAGTCCAATAAAAAATTCCGAGGAACACGATTCGGAAGGAATTTTTATAAAAAAATGGATTCCTGAATTGACAAATATTCCAGCGCATTTAATTCACGAACCATGGAAGTTAGGATTAATAGACCAACAATTATATGCTTGTGAAATCGGGAAAGATTATCCGTTTCCAATTGTGGATATTGAAGAATCACGGAAAAAAGCTAGTGACATTGTATGGAGTTTTCGCAAACAAGACTCAGTAAAAGAAGAAGGAAAACGCATTTTAAAAAAACATGTAAACAGTTCGAAAACAATGATGCGAAGTAAACCAATAAAAAAGAAAACTAAATGAGTGTTTTTTTAAAAGCCAATTGGGAAAACATTGTCATGGCCAATTATGAAATAGCTCCAGCTATTTTGGAAAAGTATCTTCCAAAAGGAATTGAATTGGATTTATTTAACGGCAAAGCATACATCAGTTTGGTAGGATTTATGTTTAAAAAAACCAAAATATTCAATGTTCCCATTTTCAAATTGGAAACCTTTGAAGAAATTAATTTACGCTTTTATGTTTCCAGAAAAGTTGGCAATGAAATAAGGCGCGGTGTTGTTTTTATCAACGAAACTGTTCCTTACAAAGCGGTTGCTTGGTTAGCCAATGCTTTATATAAAGAACATTACACTACAATTCCAACACGACATCATTGGGATTTTACCAAAGAACACAAAGAAATAAAATACGAATGGTTGGTAAATAAAAAATGGAATAGCATCGAGTTAACTGCCAAGAAAGAGAAAAATTTGATGGCAAAAAATAGTTTTGAAAGCTTCATTTTCGAACATTATTATGGCTATACAAAGTATAATAAAACGACAACACAAGAATATCAAATAGCGCATCCAAGTTGGTTAATCAACGACATTTTAGATTGCAAAATTGATTGCGATTTTGAAAACATGTATGGAAAAGATTTTGCCGTTTTGGATAAAAAACAACCTACTTCTGTTTTTTTAGCTGAAGGTTCAGCAATTGAAATCAATTGGAAGCGACATAAAATTTAAACGAATGAAAGGCGTAAAAAAGCAAAACTTACCCAGCAAAATTTGCATTGTATGTAACAAGCCTTTCACTTGGCGTAAAAAATGGGAGAAAGTTTGGGACGAAGTAAAATATTGCAGTGATAAATGTAGAATTAATAAGTAATCCTTAAATATATAGCCACAGATTCACGGATTAGAAAAGAATTTAAATCTTTGAATCTGTGGCAAAAAACAGAAAAATGAACAAAACGTTACGACTTATTCTCGGGGATCAATTGAACAGCAATCATTCATGGTATAAATCCGTGGACGATTCTGTAGTTTTTGTTATGATGGAAATTCGTTCAGAAACTGATTATGCCACACATCATATTCAAAAAGTGGTAGGTTTCTTCTCGGCGATGCAAGCTTTTGCAGCCGATTTAAAATCAAATAATCATCAGGTAATTTATATTCATTTAAATGATGAAGACAATTTACAATCCTTTGAAAAAAATATTCAACGTCTGATTTCAAAACACGATTTCACACATTTTGAATACCAACATCCAGATGAATATCGCGTTGATTTGGATTTGAAAAAACTGTGCGATTCAATTTCAATCAGTAGTTCAGTAGTTGATAGCGAACATTTTTTTACTTCCCGAACTGAATTAGGTGAATTTTTTGAAGGCAAGAAAACTTTTTTGTTGGAGAGTTTTTATCGAGCGCTTCGAAAAAAATATTCCATTTTGATGGATGGTGCAAATCCATTAACTGGAAAATGGAATTATGATAGTGAAAACCGAAAAAAATTACCAAAAAATCACAAAGCCACAACACCATTAGTTTTCAATAATGATGTTAAAGATATTTTAAATCAAATAAAGAAAACTGACATTAAAACCATTGGAACTATTGATGCTTCCAATTTTGTTTGGCCAATAAATAGAGTACAATCATTGCAATTATTAGATTTTTTCCTTGCAGAATGTTTGCATTTGTTTGGTAGTTATCAGGACGCGATGTCGCCCAATGAATGGTCGTTATATCACGCTCGAATATCTTTTTCGATGAATATCAAATTGATTTCCCCACAAGAAGTTATTGAAAAAGCCACACAAGAATGGGAAAAACGACCCAACGAAATTGAATACAATCAGTTGGAAGGTTTTGTGCGTCAAATAATTGGATGGCGCGAATACGTGCGTGGTATTTATTGGCTCAAAATGCCAGAATATGCTAACATGAATTTCTTCAATAATAAAGAAAAATTACCCGATTGGTTTTGGACAGGAAAAACAAAAATGAATTGTTTGAAAGACGCTATTGGTCAATCGTTAAGTTACGCTTATGCACATCACATTCAGCGGTTAATGATAACTGGAAACTTTGCGCTTTTAGCTGGAATTCATCCAGACGAATTAGACGAATGGTATCTCGGAATTTATATTGACGCTATCGAATGGGTTGAAATTACTAATACTCGTGGGATGAGCCAGTTTGCCGATGGCGGAATTGTTGGAACAAAACCCTATGTAAGTTCGGCATCTTACATTGATAAAATGAGCCATTATTGTGGAAGTTGTTTTTATAAAAAAGAGCTCAAAACAGGAGAAAAAGCATGTCCGTTTAACAGTTTGTATTGGAATTTTTATGATAAAAATGAAGATAAGTTGGCTAAAAACCCAAGAATTGGAATGATGTATAATGTGTGGAGAAAAATGCAACCTGATGCTAAAGTGGCGCTATTAGAACAAGCTGATTATTATTTGAAAAATATAAATGAATTGTAGATCCTGCAAGGTCTTTTTTTGACCCTGTAGGTATTCTAAAAAAATATAAACCTACAAGGTTATGCAAAACCTTGCAAGAAGAAAACAAAAAAAATATGAAAACTGCACTTGTTTGGTTTAAAACTGATTTGCGATTATACGATAACGAAACATTAGTAAAAGCAATTTCGCAAAGCGAAAGTATTGTACCTGTTTATTGTTTTGATGATTCTCATTTTGAAACAACTGATTTTGGGTTTAAAAAAACAGGAAGTTTTAGAACGCAATTTTTGTTGGAATCGCTTACTGATTTAGATTCAAATTTGAGAGCTATTGGCTCAGGACTTGTTGTTGTAAAAGGGAAACCAGAAATTGAAATTCCTAAATTGGTTCAGCAATACAAAGCCACCAAAGTTTTTTCAAAACGAGAAGTCACTTATGAGGAAAAGCAAACAGAGTTACTCGTTCAAAATGAATTATTCAAAGTAAGATGTGAACTGCAAACGTTTAGTACAAGCACGTTGTATCATGCGGAGGATTTACCGTTTTCGATTAAAGATATTCCCGATGTGTTTACCAACTTTAGAAAGAAAACTGAGCACGATGCAATGATTAGAACA
>JAYVNT010000437.1:0-3427 GCA_043758285.1 Flavobacterium sp. | reverse complement strand
TAGTTGTGTTTTTTATTTACGCAATTGCGACAAGAAAGAAAAAAGGAGATGATACTCCGGAGAGTTTAGCAGATTATTATTCTACATCTGTTGAGTTTATGGAAATTGTACCTCCATTTTCACTTATTTTTAAAAAAGTATCTAATGACGGCACTCAAATCATATTTAAAGAACTTACGCAATCTCGTAATTGCTTTATAAAATTTGAACGAAATAAGATAATACTTGAGTGTTTCGACTTGTCAAATAATAAAACATTTTATGGTGAAGAGGGCGGACACTATGTGGATATTCCCGAAGATAAATTTTACGAAAAGTTCCATAATCTTTATGTAAACAAATTCGCAAATTCAAAGTCTGGTACTTAAAAACTGGCTTAGTATAAGTATAGATTTCACGGAAAATATTTGAAATGCAATGTAATATTATTTAACAGGTATTGAATCGCATCTTAACTTTGGCTTTGGGGTACTCTGGAAGAAAAATTGTACCACTGCAAGGAATCTATGCAGGAACTAAAAATGCGATTAGGACCATTAGCGAAGCATTGCTACAAGAGTCGAACGGAAAATACTGTGTGACAGGTATTTCACGAGGTTTTGTGAAAACCGAATTTATCAGCAACTTGAAAAATCAAGCAATGCGAGAAGCTGGACAGCAAAGAATGGACGAAATCGGAATTCCCCCAAATGCTATTGCAGATGCGGTAATTTATGCTATCTCTCAACAAGAGAACGTAGATGTTGGAGATATGGTTATGCGGCCAACGGTTCAGGATTAATGAATCTTAATTCGGTTGCCGAAATAAAACTGCCTCTAACAGCAAAAGGTTTGGCAAAATACGGGTGGACAGGAATTATCTTCTGCATTTTTAATTCTGTTGTGAATTGGTTCGGGCTGAACATTTACTATTCAGCTTTTTGTTGTTATCTTCAGCATAGGTTTTTTAATCAGCATTGTTACGGGCTTGACAAGCATCTATCCCCATAATTCGTCAAGCCCCGGCAGGTGGCAACCATTTAAGAGGATTGCAAAAAATACTTTAACAAGTACAACTTAACAAATTATTATTGATGAAAGAGTATTACTATTTAGATGGAAAAACCCAAAATGGACCTTTTGCCATCGAACAACTTTTAGATAAAAAACTAACAAATGAAACTCTCATTTGGGTAGAAGGAATGGACAATTGGCAAAAATTAAAAGATATCCCTGAGCTTATCCAAATAATTAGACCAAAAGCTGTACCACCACCACCACCTAATGACACAAATAAAAAAATTTCAAAAACAGAAGTTTCAGGTCAATTAAAAGTAACAACTGAAAAAATACCTAACCCTACCTTAGAAGCAATAAAGCCCAATAAGACAACCTTAACCTGGTTGATTATTTGGTGTAGTATTCATTTGTTTGCTTTACTTATGTCTTACAGCAGAATAGAATTCTTTAATAGGCATAAACCTGAAACTGAACAGTTTTGGCCATTCTGTGATTTTTATAGGTACTACTATGGCAAGGAATTTTTTCAAGGAGTTTTTACCAATTATGACTGGTCGGAGTTTGCTTTTTATGTTGGTGGGGCAATAATAATTTTTCTGCTTGTTCGTATTTCAAATAAAAAAGATGAAACTGTAAGTAAAGTATGACGACTCAGAAAGTTCAAAATAGCATTGATATTTTACAGTCAATAGACCCAACTGACCCAGCAGCTTATGACACAGCAGTTGCTGCATATAAACTTATGGGACAATTGCCTTTTTTTATTCTCGACTTTCCCGCACTTCCAATAAATGTTTTTCATACAAGGACACACAATACAAATGATTATTTTGAGGACTTTTCAGACATAAGTATTCCACGTGCGCAATTTGTAAATTCATTTGCAAGATGTAATGTTCCTCATCAGCCAGTATTTTATTGTTCTGACTTCAGACCAACATCTTATATGGAATTATTAGAGTATTGGGTTGAAGAGAAAAAAGAAGAATTTTTACATGTTACGATTAGTAAGTGGACAATTGAAAACTCATTAAAGCTTTTAATTGTCACAAGCCCTTTTGAAGACGACAGACTTTCGCCTTACGACAAAATGCACGGAGTTAAACTTGACCATTTTATTAATCAGCAAAGTGGTGATATGAAAAATGCAATGATTTTATTGTACAAATTCCTTTTTGACAAATTCCGCAAGCCTGCTAAAAAATATCCAAAAACCTACATAATAACTTCTGCTTATTGCAACTTCGCCTTCAATATGACAAAAGACACTATTGATGCAATATTGTATCCAAGCGTTCCATATGACGGTAAAGGAATTAATCTTGCAATAAAAGCGACTTACGATTTTGAAAAGAATATGAAATTAATTTTGGTTGCGAGGGACACATTTAAAACAATTAACAACGACACTTTACCAACATTTCAACAAGCTGATTTTAGACAAGCTCAACAGATTGACCACGGCAAAAACAAAATTGTGTGGTGACAAATACGGCTGCTAACATTAGGAACAATAGCCCAAAGCCCCCACTGAAAAAACCCCGGATTTAAAAGCTATTAATAGGGGCTTTTGGTTATTGTTTGTTGACCGACGCCGGTCAGACTGCTATAGGGGCTAAAGTAGCGTTGACACCTGGTTTAGGATGACAGCACTTTTTCGCCCTTGTTGGTGTTCCACTACTCAACCTAAATACAACATCGAATTCCGTGAGCCGTCGTTGTGTCTTGACCAGCGACCGAATGGTATACCAGTAAAATGATGCGTAGTTAGTACATACATACCCAATAGCGCACGTTTCTAACCTGATGTCTTTCTTACTAATGTCTTTATCGGCTTAGTGATTCCAAAATTATAAACATCCGGCACAAAAAAAAGCAGTCGCGCCTGCTATGCCCATCGCAATGTCTGGTTTACATTTTTTACATCTCGCATTTAAATAAAATTTGCATTTATACCAAGACCTGGTATCTTTAATAAAACAAAATTTATGGCTAAAAATACCTCTGTTTTATTGGGAGATCATTTTGAAGAGTTTATAACATCTGAAATATCATCCGGAAAATATAGTTCTGTCAGCGAGGTTATCAGAACTGCATTAAGGCTTCTTGAATCTGAAGAACAAAAAACGAACAATTTAAAAAAGGCATTGATAGCAGGTGAAAAAAGTGGTAAGGCTGACAACTACAATCGGAAGGATCATTTAAAAGGATTACACAGTAAGTTTTTATGAAAAAAAGAACTTACACAATTACAAAGAAAGCATTAACGGACCTCGAAGAAATCTGGTTGTATACTTTAGAAAACTGGTCTTTAGAACAGGCAGACCGCTATTATAATTTAATAATTGACGAAGTAGAATTTATATGCAACGATGCCAACAGCGGTAAACCAATGAACCATATCAGGCAAGGCTACAGGGCATCAAAA
>JAYVNT010000436.1:0-3434 GCA_043758285.1 Flavobacterium sp. | reverse complement strand
GAAAGAGTAAAACTTGAAGAATTTGCCGCGACACTTCCAGAAGAAAGAGAACAATTGACAAGAAACAAAGGAAGATGGTTTATGGACGAAGCAACGTTACCAACCTATTCTGTTGCCGAAGTGCAAGCGGGTTTCAAAGCACATCCTGAATTATTAGTTCGAACCGAAAAAATTTATAGAGATTCAGCAGAAGACAAAGCGAACACCAAGTTACAACCAGGTTTAAATCACAACAAAAAGAGAGAAATCTTAACAAGAGCTGAGTCGGAAATAATGGTTTCCAATGCAAATGTAGTTGTTGAAGGTGCTAATTTGGAGCATAATGAATACGGAAGTAAATTGTTTGCCGATTTCTTCTTCTTCATAACAGGTTTCCACGGTTTCCACGTTTTTTCTGGAGTTATTATCAATTTTATTATTTTCTTAAACGTAGTTTTAGGAACGTATGAAAAAAGAAAATCCTATGAAATGGTAGAGAAAGTTGGACTTTATTGGCACTTTGTCGATTTAGTTTGGGTATTCGTATTCACATTCTTCTACTTAGTTTAATTTTTTTATAAAATTTATATTATGTCACACGAACAAGCTCACGACGGATCAAATATTAAAAGAATTTGGATGGTTTTTGCACTCCTTTCTGTAGTAACTACAGTGGAGGTTTATTTAGGAATTACAAGACCAAGTTTTTTATTCATGCACAATTTTTTAAGCATGAATTTGCTAAATTGGTTATTTATTTTACTAACACTTTATAAAGCATACTACATCGTTTGGGCATTTATGCATATGGAAGGTGAAAAAAGTAGTTTGCGTTGGGCAGTAGTTGGAACGGTTATCTTCCTACTTTTGTATTTATTATTCATCCTTTTAGTAGAAGCTGATTATATTTTTGAGGTTTTTAGAAACTCTACTATCAAATGGAATTTTTAATATTATATTAATTCAAAAAAAGTCCCGTCGCGTTATAAAACAAGACGGGATTTTTTTATTTTTGTACATCCGTTTTTCACAATCCAAATGAAAAAAAATAGTGTCCTTTTTATCCTGTTTGTGTTACCCATAGTTGCCTATCTTTTCTTTGCTTCTGGCATAAATAGTTTTACTTCTTTGCCAACAATTACCAAAAATATTCCTGAAATTAATTCTTGGAAAACCTTAGACAATAAACCTGTAGCACTAACCAATAAAATAACCATACTAGGATTTATTGGAACTGATGTATTGAAACACAAAGGGAATTTCTTTAATCTTTATGAAATCATCTATGATAAATATAAGGATTTCAAAGATTTTCAAGTAGTGATGGTGCTGCCTGACGGGACACAGAATCAAGTTGCCGATTTGCTAAAAGTTGACATTAAAAAATTAGGCACACATAAAGGATGGAACTTTGTTTTTGCATCGCCAGATGAAATAAAAACGTTTTATAATAAACTGGAATTAGTCGGGAAATTAGATAATTCATTGGCTACACCAAATGTTTTTATAGTTGATAAAAAAAGAAATTTACGCGGCAGGAAAGGCGAAGACCAAAAAGGAACACCTGAATACAAAGAAGGATATAACACGGTTCTTGTCGCAGATCTTTATAATAAGATGATGGACGATATGAAAATTATCATCTACGAATATCGTGCTGCGCTTAAAAGAAACCATAATGCAACAAGAGAAATTTAGCTTTTTAATACAATGAAAAATAAATCATATATAGGATTATCGTTTGTAATACTCGTTTTTGGAATTATATTTATTCCAAGAATAATCACCAGAATAAAAAACGGCACCGTGGTGCAAGGCGATAGAATAGACGCTATTTCCAATCATAAAAATCCCGAAAATGGTTTGCGAAAAATTGGGCCTGCTCCAAAATTTGAATTAACAGACCAAAACGGAGGCAAAATAAATAACGAAACCTATAAAGGCAAAGTCTATCTCGTTGAATTTTTCTTCTCGACTTGTCCTTCTATTTGTCCTATTATGAATAGAAATATGGTGGATATACAAAATGAGTTTTTTGGAAATCCTAATTTTGGAATTGCTTCCATTTCGATAGATCCTGAACATGACACATCGAAAGTTTTGAAAGCACATGGCGAAATACTTGGTGTGAAATCGTCCAATTGGCATTTGCTAACGGGCGATAAAGCATATATTTTTAATATTTCAAACAAGGGATTTAACCTATATGCTGGCGAAAACAAAAATATCAAGGGCGGATTTGAACATTCAGGACTTTTTGCTTTGATTGACAAAAAAGGGACTATTAGATGCAGAGATGATGATTTTGGAAACCCGATTTTGTACTATGACGGATTGGATAAAAAAGGCGTAAAAGCAATTACAGAAGACATAAAAAAACTTTTAAATGAATAAATCAGTCCATCAAACGCTAGAACAGCGTTTAAGATTTCCAATAATTTTTGTTTCTATTTTAATACCAGTTGCGGTAGCAATATTATTTTCGGTTAGATTGAAAGATTTTGGAATTGTGGTAGAGCCATTGTCATTTTTACCACCAATTTATGCCTCGATAAACGGAATTACAGCCATACTTTTACTAATGGGCGTCATGGCAATTAAAAACGGAAACCGGAAAGTACATCGAAGGTTCATGACTAGTGCAATAGCGTGCTCGGTGGT
This sequence comes from Flavobacterium sp., assembly GCA_043758285.1. Classification (GTDB taxonomy): domain Bacteria; phylum Bacteroidota; class Bacteroidia; order Flavobacteriales; family Flavobacteriaceae; genus Flavobacterium. The sequence goes on along the minus strand of JAYVNT010000436.1, from coordinate 794 downwards.
ATTTTTAGTAATGTATGTGGCGTATCACATGACCGCCGACTCTACCGTTTATGGCGATATTGATCACAATGGAGTTTTAGATGCGATTGAAAAAACTAATGCGGGTGCTTTACGAAATGTGTATTTGTTCATTTTATTGTCTCATATTTTATTGTCAATTGCCATTATTCCTTTAGTATTGATATCTTATGTAAGAGCATTATCCAATAATTTTGATAGACACAAAAGAATAGCCAAAATCACTTTTCCACTTTGGTTGTATGTAGCTGTAACGGGAGTTGTGGTGTATTTAATGATTTCGCCATATTATGCTAATTAAAGAACAAAGAAGTAAGAAACAAGAGCAAAGAAATATTAGATTGAAAAGTGTTTTTTTCTTTCTTCTTTTCTTTTTCTTCTTTTCTCTCACATCTAATGCTCAGTGCGCCATGTGTCGTGCTGCTTTAGAAAGTGAAGGCAATAAAACTAAAGTAGAAGCCGTGAATGACGGCATCGTCTTTTTGATGGCTGTTCCTTATATACTGGTTGCTGTCATTGGATTTACCATCTACAAGATGTATTACAAAAAAGGAAGCACTAGCAGTCAAATTTCAAATCCCAAAGCGTAAAAGCGACTTGTCAGAACAGCAGTTCCACATTTCAGAACAGCGGTTCTGTTTTTCAGAACAGTGGCTCTGGTTTATAGAGCACGAGTTCCACATTTCAGAACAGCAGTACTGTTTTTCAGAGCACTAGTTCTATATTTCAGAACAGCGGTTCCACATTTCAGAACAGCAGTTCCACATTTCAGAACA
>JAYVNT010000435.1:0-3442 GCA_043758285.1 Flavobacterium sp. | reverse complement strand
CTTTAACGAGGAATATACATCGTATGATTGAGCTTGTCGTAAATCCCAAGGGTAACCACAACCTCGAAGTATAACACCACTAAAACCATAATCTAAAGCTTGTTTTTTAGACACAACCCCAATGTCTACTAAACGAATTTTCCAAATACGATTTGATGTCAATATTTCTTCTATTTCATCTAATCGTGTTGAAAATTGATTAATAAAAAGGTAAATATCGTTACATAAACCTAAAGGAAGGTCTATTGCAACTCCACCTGGACGAATATATGCAGCATGCATACGAGCCCCGCATACACGTTCATAAAACTCTATTAGTTTTTCTCGTTCTTCAAAAGCCCATAGAAAGGGTGTTATTGCCCCAACATCTATTGCATGACATCCTACTGCTAATAAATGATTTAAAATTCTTGTAATTTCAGCAAAAAGCACCCGAATATATATGCTTCGTAAAGGAGGACGTGTATTAGACAATGTTTCAACAGCCAAGGCATAACTATGTTCTTGGCATATTATAGAAACGTAGTCTAATCGATCAAAGTAAGGCAAAGCTTGCAAATAATTTTTATTTTCAATTAACTTTTCCGTTCCTCTATGTAGTAATCCAATATGAGGGTCTGCGTTTACAACTACTTCTCCTTTCAAATCTAAAACCAGACGCAAAACACCGTGCGCGGCTGGATGTTGAGGACCAAAATTGATTGTGAAATTTCTTAAATTTTTTTTTAAGTCTGATTTTTTCATAAAAATGCGATTGTTAGCTTTTTAAACTATAAAATAAAAATGTCAAATATTGGAAAAACCATAGTAGTTGTTCCATCTCACTTGAACTTAAAGGTTCATGGGTGGAAATTGTATGCAAAAGGACCTTTTGGGGAAAAATGTATGGTTATGCCCCCATATACAAAAATTGATAAGCGTGAAAGTTTAGTTGGTTTAATTCCAAACGATTTGGAACCCAATCTTTATGGAAGCTTACAAAGAAAGTTGGATGCTTTTATTTATGGAATGTCATATATTTATGTGCGGCGTTTAATTTTTGTTGGGGTGGGTTATCGAGCTCGATTTGGCCAAAATGATCCAAAAACACTTATTTTACGTTTGGGTTACAGTCATGAAATTAGTTTAAAGATTCCAGAAAGCATCAGCCTAAGAATTGTTAAACGTAATAATATCATTATAAATTCAAATGATTTTGAAGGTTTGTGTCAGTTTGCATATAAAGTACGCAGTTACAGAAAACCAGAACCTTTTAAAGGAAAAGGTGTTGTACTTAAAGGTGAACAAATTCGTCGAAAAGAAGGAAAGAAAAAAAAAGTTTAAAGTTTATGAGTAATAAATTAAAGTTAAAAAAAGTGGGTAATCATCCACAATTAAAACCACAGTTAGTAATTCAAAATTTACCAGACTTAAACTCTGTGTATTATAAAAAAAGTCAAAAATTCAAAAAGCAAAAGAAAGTTTTGAAAAACAAAAAGCAGTCTTTTTTTAGTTTTTTGGTAAAAATAGATGCCTTTATTGGCGACACTTATTTAAAAAGTCATTATACACATAATTCTCATATTTTTGCATTTAGAAACAATTATATTGTTTACGATGCACCTTCTTCTTACTTAGGTTTAAAGTTAGCATTACAATTTTTGAATAAACAAAAACTGGAAAACTTACTTTTTGTTGGAAGTCCCACAAACACAGCTTCTAAATGTAAAGAAATATTTGCCTCTTACAATGTACAATTTTTTCCATCACAATTGTGGATTCCTGGTTATATTTCTAAAGATGTAAAAGCAATGCAAAATGTTTTAATTATTTACGATATTTTTATAAATAGTGGAGCAAAAAATGAAGGCTTTCATTGTAATCTTCCCATTATTGGCTTTGTTAATAAATATGGTAATAATGATGGCTTAGATTATCCTATTTGCTTAAACTTTGATAATTGTGGACTTTTTTACTTAGGTTTATGGAAGTCTTTCTTTTTCTCTAAAATAAAAAAAGCAAAAAAATAAATTAAAGTGACACCAGGTATAAATAGGACAAAATATAAGTACTTACCACGTATTAGAATAGACGTTTTTAATACACTAAAAACCAAAAAACTAAAAAAGAAAAAGTGGAGACAAATTGTAAAGGTTGCAAAATACAAAAAACCTTTGCCACTATTGATAACGCATAAAAAGCGTTCTTTGTCGAAATTTCCTAATAATTTACGTTATTATTATAAAAATACAATATTTATAAAGCTTGGTTTTCAGTTATATTACGGAAGTATTCAAGACTATAAATTAAAAAGCATAATAAAACGTGGTCTAAAAATAAGACCTCACAACACAGAAACCTTTATGTTTCAAAAGTTTGAAAACAGACTAGAATCTGTATTATTTAATTTGGGTGTTGTAAATTCTTTAGGAGAAGGACGTCATCATATACGTTATAAACGAATCTTTTTAAACGATGATGCAACTAAAAAAGAAGTAAAACTTCATGATATTTTACATTTTAGCCATTCGTTAAGAAAAATTGCAGAAAGACGTATATTTAAAAAGAAAGCAAGGCTTTTGCCTTTTGAATATGATTTAGAGGTGTCAAGTATACGATTAATTATGTATACAAAAAAGACAACTTTCAATCATCCTTTTTTACATATATTTAGACGCTTATCTAAGTGGTATAATGTTTAAACAATATTGGAGAAATGGCCGAGCGGTTTAAAGCGTTGGTTTGCTAAATCAATAATGTTTACATTATCAAGGGTTCAAATCCCTTTTTCTCCGAACATTGGGCTTCTAACTCAGTTGGTAGAGTGTACGCTTGATAAGCGTAAAGTCAGTCGTTCAAGTCGACTGAGGCCCAAAATTAGCGAAGTAGAGCAGAATGGTAGCTTGTGTGGCTCATGACCACAAGGTCGTAGGTTCAATTCCTGCCTTCGCTAATAATTAATGCGATATATATATTTGGTAGTGTAGTATAGTGGCAATGCATTGGATTGCAAATCCTGAAACAGTGGTTCGATTCCACTCACTACTTAAAGATGTCTCTTTCGTCTAGTTGGTTAGGACGCTACCCTTTCACGGTAGGAAGACGGGTTCAAGTCCCGTAAGAGATAGTATGAATGTATAACTCAGTTGGTAGAGTGGTGGACTTTTAATCCATCCGTCTTGGGTTCAACTCCCAATGCATTCAATGTTTTTATAAAAAACAATAATTAAAACCATGTTTAAATAAGTTGCTTCTATGGTGGAATTGGTAGACACGAAAGACTTAAAATCTTTTGTCATGTGCGTGCTGGTTCAAGTCCGGCTAGAAGTAATAACCTTAAAGGTTTTTTTTTCAATTAAAGTCTTTTTAAAAATCAAAATAACAAAATGTACTTAACAGTATTTATAGCTTATATTTTACTACTTTTCTTTATTCTATATTTAAACTTCATAATTTGGTATGT
>JAYVNT010000434.1:0-10634 GCA_043758285.1 Flavobacterium sp. | reverse complement strand
AGAAATAATTCATGAATTCGCAGCAAAAAAGTAAATTGCATCAAATTATAGTTGTAATGAAAAAAATACTAAAAGTTCTTGTTATTTTACTACTTATTCTTCTCGTTTATTTTCGCATTTCAATTTATCCACAACTTGATTTAATTTCAGGATTTTCGGCTAAAAGTGTTTCTTCTGGGCATTTTCTTGATGGTAGAAATCTGGAAGTTATTGAACAAGGCGACAACGATATTCCAAAAGTAGATTGGGCAACCAATGAAATCAACGATGTAGAAAAATTTGCCACTTCATCCATTCATGGATTTAAAGAGCGCAAAGCAATTTACCGCGAAGGATTGGGAGCAACATTAATCAACGATGATTTTGATGTTACTAAACCGTATGATGTTCCAAAAAGAACAAAACTGAACAATAATTTGACTTATCCTTATGGAAATTTAGAACCAAAAGATACTTTTTTTTCCAATGTTAATTATGATAAACTGCAAAAAGCAATCAGTAATGCTTTTGATAGCAAAGGAAAAAGAGGAAAAAGAACTCGCTCAGTAGTCGTGATTTATAAAGACAAATTGATTGCCGAAAAATATGCTGATGGTTTCAATAAAAATTCAAAGCTACTAGGGTGGTCAATGACAAAAAGCATTACTGGAACTTATTTTGGAATATTACAACACCAAAAGAAAATCGATATTATGAAACCAGCGCCAATGGCAGAATGGCAAAAAGATGAGCGAAAAATAATTACTATTAATGATTTGCTACACATGAATTCTGGCTTGGAATGGGAAGAGGATTATGGAAAAATTTCTGATGCAACTAAAATGCTTTTCCAATCCGAAGACATGACTAAATCACAATTGGAAAAACCAGCCAAATTTAAGCCAAATACGCATTGGAATTATTCGTCTGGTACAACGAATTTGTTGAGTGGAATTTTGAGACGACAGTTCAAAACACATCAGGAATATCTCGATTTTTGGTATTCGTCTTTAATTGATAAAATTGGGATGAATTCCATGATTGTGGAAACAGATATGGCTGGAAATTTTGTAGGTTCATCTTACGGTTGGGCAACCACAAGAGATTGGGCAAAGTTTGGTTTGCTTTATCTGCATAAAGGGAATTGGAATGGCGAACAAATTTTTGATGAAAGTTGGGCGAAATATGTAGCAACTCCAACGAATACTTCCAACGGAATATATGGCGGACATTTTTGGTTAAATACTGGCGGTGATTTTCCAGATGTACCAAAAGACATGTATTACTGCAGCGGTTATCAAGGACAAATGGTTATTATAATTCCGTCGTTGGATTTAGTTGTTGTTCGAATGGGATTAAGTGAAGCATTTGATGTGAATGCTTTTTTGAAGGATGTTATTGGAAGTTTGAAGAAATAGTTTTAAATTTTGTGTGACGTTAATTTAGACATAAAAAATTCTATACATTTGAAATTAATTCTAAACAAGAACTACTTATGAAAAGTAATACTTTTAAAATTTTAATTTTAATGTTCCTATCTGCTTTTTCTTTTTCATCTTGTAGCAGTGATAGTGCTGGAGAATCGATCGGAACAACAACTGGAAATTATTTCCCTATGGCTATCGGCAATAAATGGCAATATACCAATGGTTCTAATGCAACGGAAGTAAAGCTAATTGGGACAACAACTTTTGAAGGTAATCCTTATTATGAAATAACGGATTCTAATACTCAAATAAATGCCCAAGTTTGGATGACTAAAAGAGGGGCTTCATATTATCAAAAAGTGTCAGCCACCACACAAACACAAGGATCAACTTCAATCACAATTGAAGGATTTGAAATAAAACTTCTTAAGGATAATCTTGCTGTTGGGGAAACTTGGAATGGTTCAGCAAATCCAAAAGTAACTTATTCTGGTGGAAGTACTAATTTGGCAATTACTTACACTGGAAATATTATTGCAAAAGATGTAAGTGTTACATTAAATGGTATAACCTATAATAATGTTATCAAAATGGGATTGAATATTAAAGAAATTATAAATTCTCAAACTACAACTATTTCTGGCGAAAATTGGTTTGCAAAAGATATTGGATTAATATACGATAGTACTAAAACTAGTTCGGATAATATAACCAAAACAAGATATTTGACAAGTTACGAACTTCACTAAAATTAGTAAAAAAATAACATCATTTTTTACTATAAATCAAACCCTAAATTCACGCCCAATTTCGTGGCGATAATTTTGGTAATTCGCTGTTTCAATTCTGGTATTTTGATGCTTTCGATGACTTCATTGGAAAATGCATACATTAATAATGCTTTGGCTTCTTTCTTCGGAATGCCGCGTTGCTGCATGTAAAACATGGCACTTTCATCAAGTTGACCTATAGTACAACCGTGAGAACATTTCACATCATCGGCAAAGATTTCCAATTGTGGTTTGGCATTTATCGTGGCTTTGTCACCTAATAAAATGTTGTTATTTTGTTGAAATGCATTGGTTTTTTGGGCTTCTTTTTCAACAAAAATCTTTCCATTAAAAACCCCTACCGCATTATCTGATAAAATATTTTTGTAATTCTGATGGCTTTCACAGTTTGGTGTGGCATGATTTACCAATGTGTAATGATCAACGTGTTGCTTGTCGCCAATGATTGTAATTCCTTTTAACGTACTGTCAATTCGTTCGCCAAAATGATAGAAATTCAAATTATTCCGAGTGATGTTTCCACCAAAAGAAAACGTATGAACTGAAACCCTGCTTTCTTGTTTTTGAGAAATATAGGTGTTATCAATCAGGTTTGCCGATTGTAAGTCGTTTTGAATTTTATAGTAATCAACTATGGCGCGTTTTTGCGCAAAAATCTCCGTAACCGAATTTGTCAGAACAGGGTTTTCGTTTAATGATTGATGTCTTTCAATGATTTGAACGTGCGCATTTTCACCAACAATTACCAAATTTCGAGGTTGAGTCATCAACGCACTTTCAACTCCAGTTGAGAAATAAATAATTTCTATTGGTTTTTCAACCACTTTACTTTTCGGGATGTTGATGTATGCTCCTTCATTGGCGAAAGCTGTATTTAACGTAGTCAAACTTTCGGCTGCTGATGCAATTTTATTGAAGTATTCGTCAATAATAATTTTATATTTTGGCTTGTTCAATGCCGAAGACATCAAACAAACATCTAATCCATCATGCGTTGTTGCTGATAAAAACGAGCTGAATTTTCCATCTACAAAAATGACTTTGTGTGTGTCGATTTCATGCAAAAAAAACTTTTTAACGTCTTTAAATTCAATCGCGTTTTCGTGTTTTGGGAACACCGAATAATCATTTTTTAAAATGGTATTCAATGAAGTGTATTTCCAAGCTTCCTCTTTTTTGGTTGGGAAACCTTTATTTTCAAAGTTTTTTATAGCCGAAGTCCGAACGTCATGCAACTCATTGTGCACATCGATACTTTCTTCAAACGCCATAAAAGACGCCATTAATTTATCTTTCAATTCCATGTTTTTTGTTGTCGGTTGACGGTTGTCTGTAATTGCATTAACTGAAAACAGAGAACTGATAGCTTTTTAAACTTCTAATTCGGCTTTAATCCAGTCGTATCCTTTTTCTTCAAGCTCGTAAGCCAATTCTTTTCCTCCTGATTTTACGATTTTTCCATCCATTAAAACGTGAACGAAATCCGGAATAATATAATCTAAAAGTCTTTGGTAATGAGTAATTACTATCACCGCATTGTCCTGGCTTTTCAGTTTGTTTACGCCATTGGCAACAATTCGCATAGCATCTATGTCCAAACCCGAATCGGTTTCGTCAAGAATTGCCAGTTTTGGTTCCAACATTGCCATTTGGAAGATCTCGTTTCGTTTCTTTTCTCCACCCGAAAAACCTTCGTTTAACGAACGTGACAAAAACTTACGGTCAATTTCTAATAACTCTGATTTCTCCCGAATTAATTTAAGCATTTCATTGGCTGGCATTTCTGGTTTTCCGCTGGCTTTTCTACTTTCGTTGATAGCGGTTTTCATGAAATTCGTCACAGAAACTCCCGGAATTTCAACTGGATATTGAAACGAAATAAAAACACCTTTATGTGCTCTTTCCTCTGGTTTTAATTCTGAAATGTCTTCGCCTTCCAAGAGGATTTCACCTTCTGAAACTTCATATTTTTCATTTCCTGCAATGATAGATGCCAACGTACTTTTTCCGGCACCGTTTGGTCCCATGATTGCGTGAACTTCTCCAGCATTTACCTCAAGGTTAATTCCTCTTAATATTTCTTTGTCTTCAACTGAAGCGTGTAAATTTTTTATGCTTAACATTTTGTGAATGTGTTTTTAATTTTATTATCCTACCGAACCTTCAAGTGAAATTTCCAGTAATTTTTGTGCTTCTACAGCAAACTCCATTGGTAATTTATTCAAGACATCTTTACTGAAACCATTTACTATTAACGCAATTGCTTTTTCAGTTGGAATTCCACGCTGATTGCAATAGAAAACTTGGTCTTCACCAATTTTTGATGTGGTAGCTTCGTGTTCAATTATTGCAGATGAATTTTTGCTTTCGATGAATGGAAAGGTGTGTGCGCCGCAATTATTTCCCATCAACAACGAATCACATTGAGAGAAATTACGAGCGTTATCAGCACGAGCACTTATCTGAACCAAACCACGATAACTGTTTTGAGATTTACCTGCTGAGATTCCTTTTGAAATGATAGTCGATTTGGTGTTTTTCCCAAGATGAATCATCTTCGTTCCGGTATCAGCTTGTTGGAAATTATTGGTAACCGCAATCGAATAAAATTCGCCTATCGAATTATCGCCTTTCAGAATCACAGATGGGTATTTCCAAGTAATTGCAGAACCAGTTTCAACTTGCGTCCATGAAATTTTCGCACCTTTCTCGCACAAACCTCTTTTGGTTACAAAATTAAAAACGCCGCCTTTTCCTTCCTTGTTTCCTGGATACCAATTTTGAACCGTTGAATATTTGATTTCGGCATTGTCAAGCGCGATTAATTCTACCACGGCTGCGTGCAATTGATTTTCGTCTCGACTTGGTGCGGTGCAACCTTCAAGATAAGAAACATAACTGCCTTCGTCGGCAATCAAAAGTGTTCTTTCAAATTGTCCGGTTCCGGCCTGATTGATTCTGAAATACGTAGAAAGTTCCATCGGACAACGAACGCCTTTTGGAATATAACAGAACGAACCGTCAGAGAAAACAGCCGAGTTCAATGCTGCGTAAAAGTTATCTTTTTGTGGAACTATTGTTCCAAGATATTTTTTTACTAATTCAGGATGCTCTTTAATGGCCTCCGAAATGGAGCAGAAGATAATTCCTTTTTCGTTTAATGTCTTCTTGAATGTTGTTGCCACAGAAACCGAATCGACCACGATATCCATCGCAATATTGTTCATTTTTTTCTGTTCGTCTATTGAAATTCCTAGCTTTTTGTACATTTCTAAAAGTTCGGAATCCACATCATCTAAAGTTTTATTTGGATCAATTTGTTTTGGTGCCGAATAATAAGAAATTGCCTGAAAGTCTGGCTTTTCATAATGAACATTTGCCCAGTTTGGTTCTGTCATTTCTTGCCAAGCACGAAACGATTCGATACGCCAATCGGTCATCCATTGTGGTTCTTCTTTTTTCAAAGAAATAGCACGAACGATGTCTTCATTTAATCCAATAGAAAATGTGTCCGACTCAATGTCAGTATAAAACCCGTATTCGTATTCCTTACTTTCGAGTTCAACTTTTAAATCGTCTTCGGTATATTTTGCCATAATTTATTATTCTATTACAGAGAAAAAGATTCCCCGCATCCACAAGTTCTGGATGCATTCGGATTGTTGAATACAAATCCTTTTCCGTTCAAACCACCTGAAAATTCTAAAATTGTTCCTGCTAAATACAAAAACGATTTTTTTTCAACTGCGATTTTTACATTATTATCTTCAAAAACTTTATCGTTTTCGCCAATTTCTTTGTCAAATTTCAATTCATATGATAAGCCTGAACAACCACCGCTCTTCACACCAACGCGAACATAATCTTTTGAAGCATCAAAACCATCATCATTCATCATGTCAACGATTTTCTTTCTAGCAATATCAGATACTTTAATCATGGTTTATTTTGATTTTGTCTAAATAAAACACAAAGTTACCACAAATATCCATTTTTACCGCATTCTATAACATTTTTATAACGAATGACTTAATAAGAAAAATTGATTTTAGTACAAATAAACAAGTCGATTTTAGTACTTTGCATCACTTTTATAAATGAAAATTAAATGAAAATTTATTCTATTGAATCAGGAAATTTTAAACTTGATGGTGGCGGCATGTTTGGTGTTGTGCCAAAAACCATTTGGAATAAAACCAATCCAGCTGATGAAAATAACCTCATCGACATTGCTGCAAGATGCATGCTAATCGAAGATGGCAATCGCTTAATTTTGATTGATACCGGAATGGGTAATAAACAATCGGAGAAATTTTTTGGCTATTATTCGCTTTGGGGAACCCATTCGTTAGACAAATCTTTAGTCAATTATGGTTTTCATCGCGACGATGTGACTGATGTTTTTATGACGCATTTACATTTTGATCATTGTGGTGGAAGTGTGAATAGGAATAAAGCCAAAACTGGTTATGAAGTAGCTTTCAAAAACGCTAAATTTTGGACTAACGAAAATCATTGGGAATGGGCAACAAAACCAAATGCTCGTGAAAAAGCATCATTTCTATCTGAAAATATTTTACCCATGCAAGAAAGTGGACAATTAAATTTTACACAAAGACCAGATGCTGATTTTGAATTTTCAAAAGAATTAGGATTTGGTATTTTTTATGTTGATGGGCATACCGAAAAAATGATGATACCACATATTCAATACCAAGATAAAACAATTGTTTTTTGTGCGGATTTAATTCCAACTGCGGGACATTTGCCTTTGCCATATGTTATGGGATATGACACACGACCGCTTTTGACAATGCCCGAAAAAGCTAAATTTCTGAAAACTGCCGTTGATAATAATTATTATTTATGGCTGGAACACGATGCGCACAACCATATCATCACTGTTGAAAATACGGAAAAAGGAATCAGATTAAAAGACGTTATTCGCTGTGATGATTTCTTAACATAGTGTTAATCCTTTCTTTAACTGTAACAAAACATTTTATTTTTACACCAATTCATATATCATATAATAAAAACATACTATGAAAATTTTACATTTTTTGCTGATTTCAATGGTTTCATTGACACTATTTGCACAAGAAACTACACAACCACTTACCAAAAAATCCCCTTTAACAGAAAATCAATTACAACGTTGGAGTCATCTTGATCTAGAAAAAGATACGATTCCTGGGATGAGCGTTGACAAAGCATATACCGAACTTTTGAAAGGTAAAAAAGGAGTAAAAGTCATTGTTGGTATTGTCGATTCAGGTGTTGATATTAATCAAGAAGATTTAAAATCGGTTATTTGGACCAACAAAAAAGAAATCCCAAACAACGGAAAAGACGATGATAAAAATGGCTTTATTGACGATGTACATGGTTGGAATTTTTTAGGCGAGTCAAACAATGAAAATTTGGAAATGGTGCGTATTCTAAAAAAAGGTGATGATGGTTCAGAAACGTATAAAAAAGCATTGGCTGATTATACTGAAAACTATAAAAACATATTAGAATCTAAACAAAATGTCGATGTTTTGCTGAATGCAGACACAGCTGTTCGTGAATTTCTAAAAAATGACAACTATACGCTGGAACAATTAAAAGACATGCCTTCGGTTAAATTTGAAACATACGATGCTAAAAGAATTATGTTGTCGTTTGCTACACAAAAAGGTGTTGGGTTTCACGATGACATTCAATCTGCCAGAGACTATGTTTACGACCAAATAGATTATAATCTTAACAAAGATTTTAGTCCCAGAAAACTTGTCGGCGACAATTCTGAAGATATTACAGATAAAAAATATGGTAACAATGTGGTGTATTCTAAAGACCGAAAAGACTCGCTACACGGAACACACGTTGCGGGAATAATTGCTCAAGTTAGAAACAACGGAATTGGTGGTGATGGTGTAGCCGATAATGTAGAAATTATGCCTGTTCGCGCGGTGCCAAATGGAGATGAATATGATAAAGATATTGCTCTAGCGATTCGCTATGCGGTTGATAATGGTGCCAAAGTTATCAACGGAAGTTTTGGTAAAGATTATTCGCCACATGCAGAATGGGTTTATGATGCGATTAAATATGCTGCTAGTAAAGATGTCTTAATCGTTCACGCTGCGGGGAATGATTCTAAAAATATTGACACAGAACCAAATTTCCCAACAGACGTAGTAGACGGAAAAGAAATAGCAGATAATGTATTAACTATTGGAGCTTTGAACTATAACTATGGTGAAAAAATGGTTGCTAAATTTTCTAATTTTGGACAAAAGAATGTGGATGTTTTTGCGCCAGGCGTAAAAATTTATGCTACTATTCCGGGTAACAAATACAAATACCTTCAAGGAACATCTATGGCGTCTCCTAACGCAGCTGGTGTTGCTGCTTTAATTCGTTCGTATTATCCAAATTTAAAAGCCGGACAAGTAAAACAAATTTTAATGCAATCGGGAACAGCTATAAATTTTGATGTCAAGGTGGGTGAAGAACAAGTAAAAATTCCTTTTTCTACAGCTTGTGTATCAGGAAAAATAGTCAACGCCTACAATGCTTTGAAAATGGCAGAAGAGATGTCAAACTCAATTAAGAAAAACCCAAAATTATAAATCTAAAGGAAGCGTTAAACCTTCCTTTTTTTATTTTATTTCAGCATGAAGAACAAACTTTTTTTTGGTTTTATATTTCTAAATATCGCTACTTCGTTTGCGCAATCCAAAGGGTATTGGCAACAAAAAGTAGACTACAAAATGGCTGTTTCTATCAATGTAGAAACCTATCAATACAAAGGAAAACAAACATTGGTTTACACCAATAATTCGTCGGACACTTTAACTCGCGTATATTATCATTTATACAACAATGCGTTTCAACCGGGTAGCGAAATGGATATTCGCCTGCAATCTATTGTTGATCCTGATGCAAGAATGGTGACCAAAACTAAGAATGCTGAAGGCAGAGAAATCAAAGTGAGTAGAATTTCAAAACTGCAACCAAACGAAATTGGGTATCTAAAAATAACCAACTTCAAGCAAGATGGCGTTTCAGCCAATGCCAAAGAAGTCAGTACAATTCTCGAAGTGACTTTGGCAAAACCAATTCTTCCCGGAAAATCAACCACATTCACCCTTGATTTTGACGGACAAGTGCCTGTTCAAATTCGTCGGTCAGGTAGAAACAACGTCGAAGGTGTGGAACTTTCCATGGCGCAATGGTATCCAAAAATGGCCGAATTTGATTTTGAAGGTTGGCATGCTGATCCTTATATTGGCAGGGAATTTTATGGTGTTTGGGGCGACTTTGATGTGAGCATTACCATCGACAAAAACTATATTCTTGGCGGAAGTGGCTATTTGCAAAACGGAAACGACATCGGTTTTGGGTATGAAGACAAAGGTGAAAATGTAAAAAAAGACCCAAAAGCAAAAACGCTGACATGGCATTTTATAGCGCCCAATGTGCACGATTTTACCTGGGCTGCAGATAAAAACTATTTGCACGATGTGGTCAAAGGACCCAATAATGTTGACTTGCATTTTATCTACAAAAACAATCCGAAAATTATTGATAATTGGAAAAAATTCCAGCCAATTATGGCGAGCGTGATGGATTATTACAACAAAACGGTTGGCAATTATCCGTACAAGCAATACTCGTTTATACAAGGTGGCGATGGCGGAATGGAATATGCCATGTGTACTTTGATGCTTGGTGAAGGAACTTTAGACGGAATTATTGGTACGGCAACCCACGAACTAGGACATTCGTGGTTTCAACATGTTTTAGCAACTAACGAGAGCAAACATCCTTGGATGGATGAAGGATTCACCTCTTATATTGAGGATTTAGCCATCAATGAATTGTCTGTGAAAAAAGTAGCCAATCCTTTTGAAGCATCTTATAAAACCTATGCAAGACTTGTCGAAACCGGCAAAGAGCAACCGCTTTCAACCCATGGCGATCGGTATGACGAAAACCGAAGTTACAGCATTGCTTCCTATGTGAAGGGCGAACTTTTCTTGTCGCAATTAGAATACCTCATCGGGACAGCCAATACCAGAAAAACGTTGCAGCGTTATTATACAGATTTCAAATTCAAACACCCAACACCCAACGATATCAAACGAACAGCAGAGCGTGTTTCGGGCGCAAATCTAGATTGGTATTTAACCGATTGGACACAGACCTTGAACACCATAGATTATGGTATAAAAACGGTAGAAAGCGCCACAGATGGTGTACAAAAAACAGGCGTTACACTCGAACGAATGGGCAGAACACCAATGCCAATGGATGTTTTGGTTGAATATACCGATGGCACCAAAGAGAGCTTTTACATCCCGCTGCGCATGATGAGTTTCGAAAAACAAAACCCAACTCCGGAAATTAAAAGAACTATTTTGTCTGACTGGACTTGGGCGCAACC
>JAYVNT010000433.1:0-3453 GCA_043758285.1 Flavobacterium sp. | reverse complement strand
TTCAAGACTTAGTAGATAAGTTAGGTATTGACTTTAAGTATTCCTTTTTTATTGTTGATGAACAAGTAGGAAAAACCACTGTCTCTGTGGATATTAAGAATGCAACAGTAACCCAAATACTTGATTTGGCATTTAAAAATAAGGAAATTTCTTATGTTGTAAATGGAAAAAGTATAACCATTACTTCCAAAAAAGAAGCACAAGTTTCAAACTCTCCAGCAAAAAAAATAACCGGCTTGGTAACCGATGAAAAAGGTGAACCCATAATTGGAGCTTCAGTTGTTCTAAAAGGGTCGAATATCGGAACAATAACAGATATTAATGGCAAATATACTTTGGATGCTACCCTACAATCACAAATTATTATTTCTTATATTGGATTTAAGCAAACAATTCTAAATGTAAATTCTGCTAATGATTATAAAATTATTCTTGAAGCAGATTCCAAAGCACTTGATGAGGTCGTTGTTGTTGGTTATGGAACTGTAAAAAAACGCGATTTAACGGGTGCTGTAACTACATTAAAATCAGATGTTTTTGAACAATCAAAACAAAGTTCATTTGTAAACAGCATGCAAGGTCGTGTAGCTGGAGTTCAAATCACTTCAAATTCAGGTGAACCAGGTTCAGCATCAACAGTCGTGATTCGTGGAGCTAATACCCTTGCAGGTTCTAGCGACCCATTATACGTTATTGACGGAATTCAAGTGAATGAAAGTGAAGCGCCTATAGCAAACTCTAAATTTGGCTCAAATACGTCTCGCAATGCATTGAGCTCTATAAATCCTGCTGACATTGTTTCTGTAGAGGTATTGAAAGATGCATCATCTACTGCAATTTATGGTTCAAAAGGAGCAAATGGAGTAATTCTTATTACAACTCGTCAAGGCAAAGAAGGAATACCTGTAGTCTCATACGACGGGCGTATTGGTGTAACATATCCATCAAAAAAACTTGAAATGCTGAATGGCAATGAATGGATAGATTACCGCAAAGATTGGGTTTTAATGCCCGATCAAAAAAGAGTAGTTTATGGCTATTTTAATGATTGGTTATTTTTTATGAATGCTGGCCATACCGTACCTTCAGAAATGATCCCAAGAGATGTGTATGCATTGCCACAACACGATTGGCAAAATGAAATGTACCGAACAGCTACTTCAACAACTCATACGTTATCTATTACAGGTGGGTCAAAATACACCAAATTTGCAGGAAGCGTTGGTTACAACAAAGAAGATGGCATATTGCGCAATAATGGTTATTCGCGCTACAACACACGGTTAAGATTAGACCATAGCAAAGACCGATTTACAATGGGATTATCGCTTAATGCATCTTTATCTTCTTATTTTGGTGCATCTCAATCAGGTGATGGTTACAATAATATGGGGATAACACAATCGGCCATAGTTTCACGTCCATTAGTTTTTGAAGATCCGTTGGCTAACGTAAATCAAGGTGGGTGGAAAGAACCAACATTGAACCTGAATTACATTACGCGTAATATTTCATCACCTAACGTTTCTTCAAGTTTAGTTTTGAAATATAAAATTATTGAAGGTTTGTATATCGGAACTACTGTGAGTGGTACCGTTGTAAACTCAAAATGTAATGAGTTTTATGGCAAAAAAACTCCTTGGGGGTTTTATCTAAATGGAAGAGCTGCTATTACCAATTCCGAATGGATGGGGTGGACAAATGTTAACTCGATTTATTATAATTTAAACTTAAAGAATAATTCAAAAATTGATTTCTTAGGCGTTTATGAATTGAATGGAAGTGGTTATCAAAACAGCTCAATTGTAAAAAGTAATTTTCCTGATGAATCAACAGGTATTAATGACATAAGTAAAGGTATTACTTTTCAGGAAGCAACTTCAGGTGCAGGACAAACAAACAGAATATCGTATTTGAGTAGAATAAACTACGATCTGATGGGAAAATACTTGTTAACTGGAAGTATGCGCGCCGATGGTTCTGACCGTTTTGGCGAAAATAATCGATTTGGTTATTTCCCATCGCTTGCATTAGGGTGGAGAGTTACGGAAGAGCCATTTATGAAAAAACAGGATGTGATTGATAACTTGAAAATGCGTTTGAGTTACGGACAAACAGGAAATTCTAACATCCCAGAATTCCAATATATGGCTAGAATGGGTAACTCATTTTATGATGATAAATTGGGTTTAGTTCCAGTATCATTACCAAATCCAAACCTGAAATGGGAAACTACTATTCAGTACAATGCAGGTATTGACATTTCAGTATTAAAAGGTCGTATTGACTTAACATTTGATGTTTACGACAAAATTACCACAGATATGCTTTACGAAGCCATCATCCCAGCGCAATCTGGTTTCAAAACACAATGGCAAAATTTAGGAAAAATTGATAACCGAGGCATAGAGCTGGCACTAAATACACGAAATATTGTAACAAAAAATTTCGCTTGGACTTCGACCCTAACTTTCAGTACTAATAAAAACAAAGTGATAACCATTGGAAATGGATTGGATATGGCACCCATTGGTACTGGTAATTGGTGGACACAATCGTATATCAAACTGAGTGATGTAGGTCGGATAATGGTTGGTCAACCCATTGGAATAATGTACGGCTATCAGATGGATGGCATTTATCAGCTTTCAGATTTTTCGGGCTGGACTGATAAAACTGGAAGTCTAGCTGCAAATGACCCGAATATCCAATGGCAAGAGCGTAACTGGACTTTAAAACCTAATATTGCTGATTGTAGTAGCATTGCAAAGCCACGACCTGGAACCTTTAAATTTAAAAACCTCGATAACTCTGCCGATAACAAAATTACAGAGAGTGATAAAAAGATAATTGGAAATAGTCAACCTTTGTTTTTTGGAGGTTTCGGAAATAACTTTCAGTACAAGAATTTTGAGTTGAATTTATTCTTTAACTATTCAGTAGGTGCTAATACTTTCAACTCTACAAAATTCGAATTAGAAGGTTCTAGCCCTGGTGAGTATTACAATATTACCAAAGATTTCTGGAACAACCGTTGGACACTCCAAAATCCTACAAATATTAATCCGTCTTATTCGGATGCTAATTATTATAACTCTTTGGCAGCACAGCCAAATAGTTATTATGTAGAAGATGCTTCTTTTTTGAGACTTCAAACCATTACTTTTTCATACTCATTGCCTAGTAAGTTAGTTAAGGCTCTAGGGTTAAGCAATGTAAAATTTTATTATAATGGGAATAATATTTTCACACTAACAAAATATACTGGTTTTACACCTGAAGTTAACTCAGGAAATGCATTATTGACTAATTTTGATACTATTGGCTACCCAAGTGCAACCACTCATTCATTTGGTGTAAACTTAACATTTTAAACGTATAGAAGATGAAAAAGATATTTAAAGTATCCGCTCTATTTTTAATTTTATTTTTTGTTTGTTGCAGTGATTTTAT
>JAYVNT010000432.1:0-10669 GCA_043758285.1 Flavobacterium sp. | reverse complement strand
GGGGGTCGCCTCACATCAGACAGTTAAAATACCCGATCTAACAACAGAGAGGCATATATTTAAAAGAAATCCGACTTTAGTCGGTTACGAGTGATAATATAACATTAATTAAGGCCGTCCTTGCAATTGATTTTATCATTATTTTACAGTTGCATTAATTCCATAATCATTTTTCATTTTCTTTACGAAATCAGCTATCAATTTTGGTGGATCGCCCATACTACTTTTAAATGCTTTTGTAAACGCTTCCACGTCTTTAACAAAAGACGAGCTAAAATGCGGTCCGAACAAGCCTTCTGACGTTTCTTTACTTGAAAAAGTAGCTCTAACACCTCCCATGCCATTGCCGGATAAAGCATCTAAATCAGTGTGTTGAGAATAAGCATTTACTCCTCCGGGCTCATCTATAGCATACGATTGATGTGCTCCCATATCGAAAACCTAATCAATTTCATTTTCTGCATCAGCAAATTCATCAGCATGTTGCTTTATCATCTCCAATAAAGCTTCTGTGTAACCTGCACCAAAAGCTGCGCCTCGGCTGTGGGTATATATCTGTATCATTTCTGTTATTTTACCCGTTTTTGGATCTCGAGCGAGTTTCGCCAATACATTCTTAAAATCTCCTAATCCAATATCATATCCAGCCTTTTGGCGTTCTCCTGGGTCATTACCTGTAATACAACTGCCATTTTCGTATGCGTTCGGGGAACTCATACGTTTTTTATTCTGCTTCCCTTTACAAGCAGGATGAAAAAAATCAATATCTAAAACTGGGCAAAATTTTATAAATTGAGATAGGCAATCTGACAATTTCTAATTAACGGACGCTGTCAAATCAAGTCTGAACTATTACAACTATCACCTATTCAGTAAACTAAGCCACTTGGACTAATAGCCATTCAGGAGTGGACAAACGTGATATCCTGATGGAAATTATTGAAGACCGCCACAACCGCAAGTCGACAATCATTGCCTCTCAATTACCTGTCAATATTTGGCATGACGTGATTGGAGAGGGAACCATTGCAGATGCAATTCTTGATCGGTTAGTGCATTCTGCACACAGGCTAGAATTATCAGGTGAATCGTTAAGAAAAATTAAAAAATAAAACATACAATTGTGATCAAGAATCACCGTCACGGTTAGTTATTGAAAAATATCGAATGGCGGGTTAACACCGTTATGCTTGGCGGGTAATGACCGTTTTATACAATAACATCCAATGCAGATAAATATGAATTTATAGATGATCAATAGACTGAAGGCTGTTTTAGCTGAACAAGGCAAAACAAATAGATGGTTAGCGCTGGAATTAGGTAAAAATGAAACTACAGTTTCTCGTTGGTGCAATAACGAAATTCAACCTTCTGTTGAGACAATGGTATACATTGCTCAGTTATTAAATATTAATATCAAAGAGCTGTTAAATTCAACCAAATAGAATGAGAACAAAATTTTTTACTAACACAGAAGAAAACACAGTTTTCCAGAAATTCAAAGGAATATTAGAAAACATGAAAGATGTATATACTTTTCATGCTGTTGTTGGATATTTTCGTTCATCCGGTTATTTTGCATTACAGCCATACTTGAAAAATATTCAAGATATTAAAATATTGATCGGAATTAACGTTGATCAGATGTTCGCCGATACCCAAAAAAAAGGTTTATTATATTTTGGAGATGAACAAAAAACCAAGCAAGAATTTTTAAACTGGTTTATACAGGATTTAAAGGAAGCGAAATATTCCAAACAGGTTGAGGAAGGGATATTACAATTTATTCAAGATATAATTGATGGTACAATAGAAGTACGCGCTCATAATTCAAAAACTATCCATGCTAAATTCTATTTATTTCTTCCTGAGCTACATTCTGAGCATTCAGATGGTTGGGTGATTATGGGCTCCTCTAATCTTACTGAGGCTGGACTTGGAATTAAAAAGTCTCCAAATTATGAGCTAAATATTGCGTTAAAAGATTTTGGAGATGTTGAGTTTACTAAAATTGAATTTCAAAAACTATGGATAGAATCCACTACTATTTTGCCTGCTGATATTCAGGAATACAAAAAGAAAACGCACATAGGACAAGTTTTTACGCCTTTTGAAATATATCTAAAATTATTAATTGAATATTTTGGAAACAATGTTGATTATGATCCAGATAGCGTCGGAGATCTACCTAAAAGTTATAAAAAGCTAAGTTATCAGGTTGATGCTGTAAATCAAGGATACCAAATGCTAATGGATCATAATGGTTTTTTTTTAGCTGATGTTGTCGGCTTGGGTAAGACAATTATTGCATCCATGATTGCCAAACGATTTTTAGTCGCAAACGGGTCACTTAATACCAAAATATTAGTCGTTTATCCACCAGCGTTGGAAAAAAACTGGAAATCGACATTTAGAACGTTTGGCATAGATAAACATGCTAAATTTATTACTAATGGGAGTTTAGATAAAGTCGTTAATGGAGACAATGTGAACTATTGGGCTAAGGAAGATTATGATTTAATTTTAATTGATGAGGCTCATAAATATAGAAATCATACTTCGCAAAGCTTTGGGCTCTTGCAACGTATTTGCAAAGCCCCAAGAAATGGAGAGGGTTTAATTACAGGCAAGAATAAAAAAGTAATTTTAATTTCTGCCACTCCTTTAAACAATAGACCACAGGATTTATATTATCAACTTTTATTATTTCAAGATGCAAGAAGAAGTTCGCTTCCAATTACCAATCTTCAATCATTTTTTGGTCCTATAATAAGAGCATACAGGGAAATAATGAAAGAAGACGATCCGAATGTTGAAGCAATTCGACAATTGTATAATGATATAAGAGAGAAAGTGATTTCTCAAGTTACTGTAAGAAGAACACGTCGAGATTTAGCTAACTATCCAAAGTATTTGGATGATTTAAAGGATCAAGGAATTCTTTTCCCTGAAATTGCGCCTTTAAAAACTGTAAAATATAACATGAATACGAAACTTAGTAAGTTGTTCTATCATACTATATTTTACTTGACAGACAGTGATAAGATTAATTATTACAGGTATCAGGCTATACGTTTCTTGAAAAAAGAGTTGCAAGATGCTTATTATGATCAGGCTGTTTTAATTTCAAAATCTTTAGCAGGTATTATGAAAACATCGATGATTAAGCGTTTAGAAAGTAGTTTTCATGCCTTTGGTATAACACTAAATAATCTTTTGTCATCTACCGAGAGGATGATTAAAATGTTTGAGAATGATAGGATCTTAATAGCCCCCGACTTAAATATTAATAATTTGATAGAAAAAGGGGTTTCTATAGATGACATAGAAGACCTAATTCTAGAATTGAGTATTGAAAAGCCCAAAAATAATATTTTCAAAGCCGATGATTTTGATCCAGAATTATTAACCGGCTTAAAAAAAGACGGGATTTTACTAAAAGAATTAAGAAATGAATGGGAACAGATAGAAGACGATCCCAAAATTGAAGAGTTATACCTTGCTCTAGAGAATGAATTATTAAATAAGGACAAAAATCCAACAGGTCAGTTGGTCCTGTTTACCGAAAGTAATGATACTGCTAATTATTTAGCTGAGAAATTAATTGTTCGGATTGGTAAAGGGGTGTTAAAGGTATCATCAACAAATAGGAATAAAATTTTTGAAACAATTCAAGAGAATTTTGATGCCAATTATTCGGGTAAGCGTAAAGATGAATATCAAATTTTAATCACAACAGATGTTTTAGCTGAAGGCGTCAATCTACACAGAGCAAATGTTTTGGTTAACTATGATACGCCATGGAACGCTACAAGATTAATGCAGCGTATTGGTAGAATTAATCGAATTGGAAGTGTGGCTGGAGTCGTATATAATTATATTTTTTATCCATCCCAGCAAGGAGATGAAGAGATCAAGTTATATAGAAATGCTTTATTAAAATTACAGGGTTTTCACTCTGCCTTTGGAGAAGACACTCAAATATTCACACATGAAGAACTGGTCGAACAATTTGAACTTTTTAAGGAAGGAATGCCAGATGATGAAGATAAGAGGTTAATATATTTGAAATTTATTAGAGAATTTAAAGATGCTAATCCGAAAGAATTCAAACGAATTAAAAATTTTCCATTAAAAGCACGTACAGCAAGAAAGAATAATTATGCAATAAATGAACAAACAAAAAGTACAACATTAATTTTTTTAAAATCACTATACAAAGTAGAATTCTATACTGTCGATAATGAAAATAATGTAAAGCCGTTATCTTTTTTAGAAGCCGCAGAAAAGTTTGAAGCCAAAATAAACGAAGAAGGGCATAGTGTGCCTAATAGTCATTTTGAAAATGTACAAGCTGGATTAAGTGAGTTTGACAAAGATTTTTTTGGAGCAACGACAGAGACGGTTACTACAACAGATAAAGCTGATGCAATTTCAGCACAAGCTAAAAAGTTCCTAAGGGAATTTAAGTCTATTACTCGTAAAGTGGAGAGTAAAAAAGCATGTGAGATTTTGATAGATTCTATTGATAAAGGAACGTTCACTCCTTTACCTAATGAAATTAGGAAGTTAAAGCGTAAAATCGATAAAAAAGAAATTTTGTATGGCCAGGCAGATAATTTAATAATCTTGATAGCAAAAAAATACGATATATACAATGATCAGGAAGAAGGTCAAATCGATCATGAAATCGATCTAAACTCTACACATGAAATAATAATCACTGAGACTTTTATTGACTGATGGACAGAGCAACCTTACACAATATATTTAGCGAAGCGTATAACCACGAAAATTGGTTAAGAATTTTGCAAACTACCTTTGGGGCTACGCAGTTGTACGCCTTTCCTAAGCCCATAATACTTCCTAATAATGAAAGATTAATTGGAGCTTTTGAACTAGGAAATATTACAACATCTGACGATCGCATTATTGGCCTATATCGTGTCGATGTTAAACCCGATGTTTGGTTAGAAAGAAATAAGGTAAGTCTTAGGGAACTACTTTGCAGCATATATAAGTATGATGTTGATGGTGCTGTTGTTGTATTTGTACAAGAACATAAATGGAGGTTATCCTTTATTTCGGAGTTAAAGGTATTAAATGATAAAGGAGAGATTGTTGAGCAAGCCACAGAACCTAAACGATTCACTTACTTATTAGGGGAAAATGAAAAAGTCAGAACGCCATCTGATCGTTTAAGTAAGCTTATAAACAAAGCACTTACTATTCAGGATATTTTAGCTGCATTTAGCGTCGAAGCATTAAATGAAGAGTTTTATAAAATTGTACAATCTTTTTTTTATGAATTAGTAGGTGGCACAATTGGTAATGGTAAAAAAGAAAATAAATACGCTGGTATTTTAGATTTACCAAATACGTCGAAAGAAGAAAATCAAATATATAAAGAATTTGCAGTTAGACTGATTGGTAGAACTGTCTTTTGTTGGTTTTTAAAAATGAAAAAATCACATAATGGTGTGGCGCTACTACCTGAAAATTTACTGTCATCTCTAGCGGTTGAGAATAATAGTAATTATTACCACTCTGTTTTGGAAAGATTATTCTTTCAAACATTAAATACCCCAATGGACCAGCGGGCTAATAATTTACCTCAAGGTGTGCAAACTATCCCCTTTTTAAATGGAGGTTTATTCGAACCTGGCATTAAAGATTTTTATAAAACAAACTCGCAGACTGGTTTGAATTTACATGGCAGCTCTTTAAATATTAGTGATAATTGGTTTTCTAATTTTTTTATTGAACTAGAAAAATATAATTTTACTATTGACGAGAACTCTGTTAGTGAAATTGAGGTTAGTGTGGATCCTGAAATGTTAGGTCGAATTTTCGAGAATTTATTAGCAGAAATAGATCCTGATAGTGGCGAATCAGCACGTAAAGCAACTGGTAGTTTTTATACACCTAGAGAAATAGTGGATTATATGGCCACTGAAAGTTTAGTTCAATATCTTCACAATAAAACAAATATTGAATCGCAAACTTTGCGTCCTATTTTTAAAATGTTAGAAATAAATAATCCGGTATTTAGTGAACAAGAAAAAGAACAGCTTTTAGAAGCATTAGACCAAGTAAAAATACTTGACCCCGCATGTGGCTCTGGGGCGTTTCCAATGGGTGTTCTGCAAAAAATAGTACAGGCTCTTCAAAAGTTAGATCCTGAAGCAGAGTGGTGGAAGCAAAGACAAATAGATAGAATAAAAAATCCAGCTGTAAAGAAACTTTTGAAAGAGAAATTAGCTAATTCAGGAGTAGAATATGCGCGAAAAATTGGTATCATTCAGAATTCATTATTTGGCGTAGATATTCAGCCATTAGCTGCAGAAATTTCAAAGTTACGTTGCTTTTTATCACTTGTTGTTGATGAAAATATTGATGAAAACAAACCTAATAGGGGCATTGAACCATTACCAAATTTGGAATTTAAGTTCGTAACTGCAGATACTTTAATTGAGCTTCCAAAAGATAACTATCAAAGAAGTATGTTTGACAACTTTGAAGAGTTGCAAGAATTGGAAGAGCTTCGAAATGATTATATCCAAAGCTATGGAAATAATAAAAAAGATATCAAGAACAAATTTTTAAAAGTTCAACAAAAAATAACTAAAAACCAAAATGGCTTATTCGCTAACGAAGATAGTAAAGCTTTCAAAATTGGAAATTGGGATCCATTTGGAAATTATGAATTAGATTGGTTTGATTCAAAATGGATGTTTGGTATTGAAAAATTTGACCTTGTAATTGGAAATCCACCTTATGTTCTTCTTCAAAATACAAGAATGTCGATAGAAAGACAGATTTCTTTGAGAAAGATATATCAAACTGCTCAATATAAAACAGATTTATATCATCTTTTTATTGAGCAAGGTTTAAAATGTCTTAAAAAAGACGATGGGGTACTTTGTTTCATAACTCCAAATACCTATTTAAAAAACAAGCATAATAATTTACTTCGAAAATTTATTTTGTCTAACTCACATGTATTAGAAGTGATAAGGTTTTACATACCAATTTTTAAAAACGCATCGGTCGATAATGCAATCATTATTGCAAATAGAAAGGATGAAATTAAAAATGAGACTATTTTAATTAAAGATATTATTGATAATAAATACACCTCGCTTTTTAATGAACCCAAAATTAAGATCCTTCAAAGATCAATTATGATTGGGGAATATTGTTTTAATTTTGATCTGATAGGAAATGTAATTCTTAAAAAAATTGAAGAGTTTCAAAGCTTGAAAGTAGTGGCCCGAGCATATTTTGGCATTCAGACATTTGATAGAAAAACGTTTGTTTCTAAAGAGAAGTTAAGTCTTAGTTATAAGCCTGTTGTTGATGGAGGAAATATTATCAGATATTTTTTAAAACCATGTTTAGAATATGTTTTGGTAAGCAATGAAGCTATAAAAAGTGGTGGGAATACTCATGTTTATCTTAAAGAAAGAATACTTGTCAGGCAAATTGGAAAATTCCCTCAGGGTTGTTATTGCCCTCCTGATATATTCACACTAAATACAGTTTATAATATTTTTGTACACGATGAGAAAAAGATAGCGTTGAAATTTTTGCTCAGCCTAATAAATTCAAGTGTAATTCGATATTATTGGATTAAAACTTCTTCAGATAACAAAGAGACCTTTCCTAAGATTAAGAAAAATCCATTAGAATCTATTCCTATTCCAAATACTTGTATTAAAGATCAAAAATTATTCATTTGTGTCGTTAATTATTTGCTATTTTTAAATTTAATAATTTTTGAGAAAAAGGAAAATATTAACCTTTATGTATCAAATCTTTATTTGGTTAACCTTTTCGAAGAAGTTTTAGATGCTATGGTCATGGAACTTTATTTTAAAGAAGACTTTAGTAATGCTGGAATAGAATTTATTAAATATATTGAACGTGATTTTTTTAATGTTGAAGACAAGATTGAATTAGAGCAAATAGAAATTATCTGTAATGCTTACCAAAAACTGAGGCAGAAAAACAATGAAATTCGTTGTAATTTAAAGCTTATGGATATTAAACTTTCACACATAGTGATGCCAATAAAAGCCTGTAAGCTAAATGCATAAAATAAAAGAGATTACATTAAAAAACTTTAAATTTTTTTATGATGAAAATAAGCTTCCGATTGACAGGAAGCATGTTTTAATTTACGGAGAAAATGGCAGCGGAAAAAGTTCAATCTATTGGAGTCTATATACTTTTTTTCAAAGTGTTTTTAAGCAAGTTCATGATGTACAAAATTATTTTAATCCAAGGCATGACTTTAGTCTGGTAAATCGCTTCGCTAATGGTGAACCATCTTTTATCGAGGTGGTCTTTGAAGATGAAAATCAAGACCTTAGAACTAAAAGAATTTCAAAAACTATTGTTAACACAATAGGAGATCAATTTATAGAATCTTGTTCTATATCGAGTGATCTTATAGACTATAAATCTATTTTTAATATTTATAATTTTACAAATAGAGAACGAGTAAAGCTGTTTGAATATTTTAACCGTCACTTACTAGAATCCATAAATTTTAGGGTTAATCTTATCGATGTGACCGGTGTTTCTTTTTCTAGTAAGTCAAAAGATTGGTGGACATATTTGGAAAAGGGATTAGAACCATATCCCAATATTAATGGGCATGGGTATAACGCTTTCCAAACTTTAGTTGATACATTCAATAAAGAATTTCAATTCTATTTAAATAGTATTACAGAATCAGCTAATGAATATCTCAATGGAAAATTTAAAGAAAAACTTAAAATCAGTTTTGAATATCAAGAATGTATTTACAACGAATTAATTAATGGTTCACGAACAAGAACTACAAAACAACCTGAAATCTATTTAAATATTACTCTTTTAAATGATCAATTAAGTGAACTAGAGCAAAAAGTTTATAGGTCCCATGTGTATTTAAATGAAGCAAGATTATCATCAGTCGCGTTGGCCCTAAGAATGGCAATCCTTAGGGAAAAATTCATAGTAAATATTCCGAAAGTTCTAATATTAGATGACTTACTTTTAAGTTTTGATATGGGAAACCGCGAATCTGTTCTCAATATTATATTAGAGGAATACAGCACAGATTATCAAATATTCTTGTTAACTCATGACAGAGTTTTCTTTGATACAGCCTTAAGTTTTATAAAAACATATAACTCGAACTTGTCTAGGCAATCCAGCGAATCGAATCCAAATATGATAGAAAATGCATATAAAGATAAATGGAAGGTATTTGAAATGTATGAATCTTTTTTACCTTCAGGCATCCCAACGCCAGTAATCACTGAGTATAAGTCAAATTTACAAAAAGCACTATTTTATTTTACAGATTTAGATAGGATTGATTACAATGCATGTGGTAATAATTTAAGAGCAGCACTTGAAGAATTTTTTAGAAATTTTATTCCATTAAAGTTTTTTAGAGATAAGTGTGGTAAACCAATCCCAGCTGATACCTTAACTTTAAGTTCCTTAATTGATAAATGTATTGAATATTTTAATCATCTAGGATGGGATATTTCAATATTGGATAAATTAAATAGGTACAGAGAAAGAGCCTTGAATAAAACATCGCACTATAACCCAAAATCGAACTATTTCAAAAAAGAACTGCAAGATACTTTTGAAATATTTAACATACTCGGAAAATATAAAGCTAAAAAAATCTTCCAACACGGTGAAAAAATACAGCTGTCTGTAAAAAGTAATGTTGGTCAGATGTATGTATATTCGTTTCTATTACTTGACGAGGTAAGATCATATTCACAACCTTTCCTTGGTAATAATCTATCTTATTGCGATAATGATAGACGGACCTATGCAGTTCTTGGGTGTACCTCAAATCAACAATCATCTTTATATAATCCAAGTTTTATTGTGAACAATAAAACATTATTTGAATTATATAATGAAACTATAAATGGTTTAGAAACACGGATAAATTGTTCTTGTATTAGGGAGCAAGACGTTTACAGTGTTTATCAGAATATTGAGGGAGTTAATTTCAATATCCTAAATGATTAAATCCATGTTGATATTCTGGACTATGTTGACCGCGGGCCTTGTTGCGGAACGAAAGAATTTCGTGCTATTAGATTGATTGTGGTGAACCCACTTTAGAGATAATAAGCATATTTTATAAATCGTCATTTTGTTCTTTTAGCAAATGCTGCAGTTATTGAACAACGAGGCAAAAGGTAGAATAGATCTCTCAGGTAAGATTCAGTGAGCTGAACGAAAGTGAATTGCTTTCGTAAAGAACCGATAATTCCTAAGGATTGGTCCAAATTGAAGTATTGGTTAGTCAATCAAGAAATGAACTTAGTTACAGCATCCTGGTGTTGACTAAGTGACCGACGGTACAGAGGCAGTAGGACGCTGCGTTAGTTTATTTAAGCTCCCTGAAAAACTGGACGTTTGGAATTTGGGAAATCCTAGTTAAATTTAAACTAGGAATAGATGAAAAGGACAACATTTATAGAAAGTCAAATTATCGGGATTTTGAAATCTCATGAACAAGGCGCCAAAGCCACAGACCTTGCATGGGAGCACGGTGTGAGTACGGCGACATTATATAATTGGAAGGCGAAATACGGTGGTATGGAAGTCAGCGAACTGAAACGCGTCAAGGAACTCGAAGACG